>NZ_JAPZSO010000051.1:0-16789 GCF_027531715.1 Microcystis sp. LE19-8.1F
TAAGTAGGTAGGCGTTAAAAATTATCAGACACCCCCGTTATCAAGGGTAGGGTTGATTCATGAATCAACCCTACCTTATCAAGGGGGGATCAAGGGGGGATTAAAGGCAAAATCCATTTTTAATTTAATTATAACCAGCTACTTATAAATACTGCCCTAACACACCAAAAAGAAAAGTTTTTGATGTGTTACGCTTTTGTTAACCGACTATTTATAACAAAGCCATTTCCCCCACCACTTCCAAGCGGGTATAACTGCCGATTTTGAGGAATTTTTCCGAGAGAGATTCGGCCACATTGGGAGTAATCCAGCCTAACTGTTTGAGAATTTGCAAAGCGGCGGCATATTTAGCCCGTTTGGAACCATCTAGGGCTTTAATTGCTAATCCTAAACCCTCACCGACGCGCCCGATACATTGAATCCCTTCGGCCCCGGCTTTACTGACGATTTCCCCTTGGCTAACCCGCATTAATTCCGTATCAAAAGCCCCTTCCCCTGCTACCATGCGGGGATGATAGGTCATCGCCCGGACGATTCTTTCTAAGTCTAAACGGTTGCCAGAGGCTAACTGGGCGTAGAGATGGGCCATTTGCCCCAACTGCATTGAATAGGTGGGCGCACCGCAGTCATCGTGGGCGCTGATTAATTCATCCCCCGGCATCCCCAATAGTTCGGCAATTTTGCTGAGAATTAGCTTCTGTATCTGACTAGAGCGCCGCAGATAGCTATTTAACGGCCAGCCACGCTGTTGACACACCGCTAACATCCCGGCGTGTTTACCAGAACAATTGTACTGAAGGCGACTGGGTTTACCTTCCGGGAGAGGACATTGCAGGGCATTAGGATCGATATCGGCGCGCCAGAGAATATTAAAGACTTGACGGGCGTGTTCCACCGTGCCTTGGTGAGAACTACAGATAATGGCTAGATCCTTATCGTTGAGATCGTAGCGTTCGAGGGTGCCGGTACTGATGACAGCCAGTGCTTGAAAAGGTTTCAGGGCCGAACGAATAAAGGCGCTAGTTTCGGCGCTGCCGGCGGTGGATAATACCCGGCCGCGGTCATCGCAAATAGCGGCCTCGACATGATGGACCGATTCAATAATACCTTCCCGGAGGAGATGAATTTCTAAGCGGTGGGTTGGTGAACGTTTTACCCTATTCATTCAGATTGGTTGCGGTTAGTGAGTGAAAAATAGCCAGAAAAGACCACTGATAGCGACAATTGCCCCTAGAATCAGGGCGGTTTTTTGTAAACGCCGGAGAATGGGCTGGATTTGATAAGAGACGATTAAACGATCGCGGGTTAAAATGGCGGCGGTTTTTGTCCAGATTTGGCCATCGTACCAACCCGACTCCTCATAAAATACTTTCTCCGATTGCAAGCGGTCATAGACGTAGATCCAGCCTAAATACAAGCGCAATAACACCAATCCTACCAAAATTGTCGAGCCAAAAATCCCCGCACAGGAGAAGAGAAAAGGGGCTTTTTTGAGGGGAAAACTAGCGGCGGCAATCGGTCCGACAATTAACCATGTCCATAACCATAACCAGACAATTTTTTTTGTATAAGAGGCTACATCTAGCGTCGCCCAACGGAAAAACCAAGATTCTTTTAATTGTTCGTACTCGTTAACCGGTTGCTGTTCTTCCGGGACGGGACAGAAATCAAGGGAGGATTTCATGGATTCTACTCCTCCAAATGGTCGCTAGGTAGAGGAATCCGTTGAGCATGACCCCAAAATGCTTCTAAATTATAAAATTCTCGCTCTTTTGGTAAAAAGATATGGACAATGATATCGCCATAATCCATCAGGATCCAGCTACCTTCGCTTTTTCCTTCCACTTGTCGGGGGGATTGCTGCCATTCTAGTTCCATGGCAGCTTCGATCGCATCCTCGATCGCTCGCACTTGAGTGGTAGAATAGCCGGTAATAATCAGAAAATAATCGGTTAAATAACAGATATCGGCGACTTTCAGGATGGCGATGTCCCCTGCTTTCTTGTCCTCGGCAGCGGTAACAATTGTCTCCAGAAATTTTTCGGTCTTGAGATTTTCGGCGATGGGGGTAATAATTCCAGTGGGATTGGTCATTCAGGTTGTGGTTATCCTTTGGCTGAGGTGGTTTTAAGCGAGTCTTGAGATTATGTTAATCAATGGTTTTAGTTTCCGTTGGTTGTTCTTTAACAATTTGTAACGCCCAGTTGCGCGTTAGCACGGTGCGGGGATGAATGGGACAATGGCTACTTAAAAGATATTTTAGGGAATAATCGCAGGTTTGTTGAACGCTTTTATGGAGATTTTGATAGCTGAGTTGTCGTAGGGCGTTTAATTCGGGTGTATCGCCGCGATTGGGTTCCAAGGCATCGGCAATAAAGACTATACAGCTAAGATCGCTCATATTGGGTTTACCGAGGGTATGATTGCGAATTGCTTCGAGAATTTCCTCGTCGGTAACGTTAAATTCTTTTTGGGCGACAACTGCACTGACATCGGCGTGGAGTAAGTGGGGATGGGATAAACAGATATTATCCACGTCTATTCCCGCCGATTCCGCCATTTTTAGCAGTTTTTTGGGCTTGAAAAATTTGGCTAGATCGTGCATTAACCCAGCTTGCCCTGCTTGGACGGGATCGAGATCGTGATGACGAGCTAAATCAATACACATGGTCTCCACACCAAGAATATGGCGCAGACGGTGTTCGTTGACGTTTTCTTTTAACCAGTCGATAACTTGCTGTCGCATCTTTTTTTTGCCCTTGTGGAACCCCAAAACGATTGTAACAATTACTATACAATTTTGCCTATCGCTCCCAGTTTCGATCTTTACCAATCATCCTCGCGACTAGCTTCTAAAACTTCTTCTTGCTGCCAATCATCCTGAAAAGGTTGTACCACTTTACCGATCGCATCGGCCACAAAAGACTTAATAAATTCTTCCTTGCGACTAAGTTGAAATTGTCTTTGTACCACTTCCGTCATACCACCGTCACCCCAGTCTTGATCCTGACGGAAATATTCAATAAAACTTTTGCCAGCAATGCGAGTTAAATAGGCGGCACTGACCCCTTGAATTGCCTTACCGACTATATAGGTAGTAAAATTTAACTGTAGGATTCTGGCTAATAATTCTACTGCTCCTTTCACCACTCCCAAACTAACTAGAGTTTTGCCTAAAGATACAGCCAATTCTTTACCTCGATCGCTGTTAATTTCACAGCCATAAACTTGACCAATTTCCCTGACCATTTGAGCATTAACCGCCGCCGTTGCTAACAGATCGAACACTGGTAAGGGAGTCACCGCAATCACTCCCGCACCGATCCACTGATAGCGATCGATAATTTTATCAGCTTGGCGACGACGTTGGCGATCGATAATTTTCCTAGCTTCTTCTCCTAATCTTTGGGATTGTAAGAGGATATTATCCGCCACTAAATCCTCCCCTTCGGCCCGTAAAACTGAAGCTAAACGTTTAATTAAAGCTAAAATATCCGGTTCTGGTGTGATGATTTGTCCACCGGTTAACTGTACTGGTTGGGGATTAGCGGTAACAGCAATAATATCGGCGGAAAGGATCACTCCTTTTAGCCGTTCTCGTAATTGTTTTAAAATCATTTCTCGATCTTCGTCGCTATAGAGATCGATTTTATTAAAGACTAAGAGAGAGCGTTTACCAATATCAATTAAACGCAATAAAGGGCCATATTCCGATTGGCGAATATCGTTATCGATGACAAATAAAAGTAAATCTGCTTCCGTGGCTAATTGTCGCGCTAACTGTTCCCTTTGACCTCCGGCCGCACCAATTTCGAGAATGCCGGGGGTATCGGTAATTTGAATTTCCCGATTCACACCTTTCATTTTTAAACTATAGGTTTCCCCTTTTTCCGTGGTTCCCATGGTTGCCTCCACATTGCCCACCATTTGACCGATGAGGGCGTTAATTAGGGAGGTTTTTCCCGCCGATCCCGTGCCGAAAACAATGATTTTAACTTCTTTTCTGGCTAAACTTCGCTCAATTTCTTGGGAACGCTTAATAAAAACCTGTTGAGTTACTTTATCTTGAATTTGCTCCACTTGTTGCCGGACAGCTTTTAAGGTTTCCCCGGCAGCCTCGGTTTTTTCTACCGGTAATTTTAGGGGTGGACGGGAGGAAGAATGCAACCCGCGGCGACTTTTTGGGCGCTGGGGCAGCAGATAAAAGTAGTATAAAAGAACGTATATCAGCAAGCCCAGCAGTCCGATAATCAGCAAAAGCAGAATATTAGCTAAGATAGGAGCGGTAAAGGCGATCTGGATGTAAAGACGATAGATAGAGTTGACTAAC
Source organism: Microcystis sp. LE19-8.1F (assembly GCF_027531715.1). NCBI lineage: Bacteria > Bacillati > Cyanobacteriota > Cyanophyceae > Chroococcales > Microcystaceae > Microcystis > Microcystis sp. LE19-8.1F. The sequence goes on from NZ_JAPZSO010000051.1 coordinate 4,331, forward strand.
CACAACATTAATCCGAAAATAAAGCTCAGACCAATGATTAAAGTGGCAAGACGGGGTAATTTCATCAGCTTTAACGGTAGGGGATTGCTTGATCTTGATCTTAGTTCTTTGCCGGCCGATTGTCGGGAACTAGAATAGACTATTATCTATAGTCATAATTGTTTTTATTCATCAGCCAATTTCTGTAAATCTACTAAGTTGGGATTTTTAAAGGGAAACTCTCTGCTCAAATTGGGCGTTACTTGCGATTTTATCGCTCAATCCCAGCTTTTGGGGGGTTCTACCCCCCAAATCCCCCGTTGGGGTAGGGTTGATTCATGAATCAACCCTACCTTGAATCAACCCTACCCGTTGGGGTAGGGCTGTTTCATTCTCTCAAATGTCATTCCCTCAAATCCTTATCTGGCAACGTTTTTAGTCGATTTTTCGGAAATATATATCTGAAAATCTTTAAAAACGTCGTGCTTTGTAGGTTGATTCATGAATCAACCTACAATGAGAGCAAAAACCTGTACTTCCCTGCTCGTTAGCCTACCTCATAAGCGATTAAGGGTAGCAAAAAAAAGAATTAGATTCGGAAAATGAAACAGCCCTGCCCTCTCCCCATCTCCCTGCTCCCCACTTCCCCACTTCCCCACTTCCTTCGGGCCAGAAAAGGGGTAAGATAATAAGTTTAGTGATAAGATGACCGAATTGTAAGCGGGGACTTGATATGGCAGAAACCCTATTATTTAATGCTTTGCGACAGGCGATCGATGAGGAAATGGGCCGCGACCAGACAGTATTTGTTTTGGGTGAAGATGTGGGTCATTACGGTGGTTCCTACAAAGTTACCAAAGATCTCTACAAAAAATATGGCGATTTAAGGGTTTTAGATACTCCCATCGCTGAAAATAGTTTTACGGGCATGGCAGTGGGGGCAGCCATGACGGGATTACGTCCGATTATTGAAGGCATGAATATGGGTTTTCTTCTGCTTGCCTTTAACCAAATTGCCAACAATGCTGGGATGTTACGTTATACTTCCGGCGGTAATTTTAAAATCCCCATGGTTATCCGCGGTCCGGGGGGTGTGGGCAGACAATTAGGGGCGGAACATTCCCAACGTTTAGAGGCCTATTTTCATGCGGTACCCGGCCTAAAAATTGTCGCTTGTTCCACTCCCTACAACGCCAAAGGTTTATTAAAATCGGCGATTAGAGATAATAACCCCGTGCTTTTCTTTGAACACGTTCTTCTCTATAATCTCAAGGAAAATTTACCTGATACCGAGTATCTTTTACCCCTCGATAAAGCGGAAATCGTTCGCAAGGGAGAAGATATCACCATTCTCACCTATTCGCGGATGCGTCATCACTGTTTACAGGCATTAAAACAGTTAGAAAAAGATGGCTATGATCCAGAAATTATCGATTTAATTTCCCTGAAACCCTTTGATATGGAGACGATTGCCGCTTCGATTCGCAAGACTCACAGGGTGATTATCGTGGAAGAATGTATGAAAACGGCAGGAATTGCTTCCGAGTTAATTGCTTTAATTAACGAGCAGTTATTCGATGAATTAGATGCCCCCGTGTTAAGATTATCTTCCCAAGATATACCCACACCTTATAACGGTAATCTAGAAAGATTGACGATTATTCAACCTAATCAAATTGTCGAAGCTGTCCAAAAAATGGTCGGCGATCGCATTTAAAAAATTCTCCTTTTGATACTGAAGTTATGCAGAGACAAAATTGGTTATTGTTACTGATCATCGGCCTGGTTGTTGCCTCGATCATCGTCCTGATTAAGTTACCCCTACAATTAGGTTTAGACCTGCGCGGTGGTAGTCAATTAACCATTCAGGTTAAACCCACTGAAACCGTCACAACCATTCAACCTAATGATTTAAAAGCCGTACAAAATGTGATTGAAAATCGCGTTAATGCCCTCGGTGTTTCTGAATCATTAGTGCAGACTGTGGACAGTAAAAATCAGGTAATCGTGCAACTACCGGGGGTCACAGATCCCAAAGAAGCTGAGAGAAACCTAAATGTTCAGGCCCAATTAGAATTTCGTCAGCAAAAACAAGGTACAGAAGGAGAATTTCGGGCTGAATACTCGATTTTTCAACAAAAAAAAGCGGAATTAGCCGACCTCAAAGCCGAGAATAAACCCGAAAATGCCGCTAAAATTGCCGAACTAGAACAATCTCTGCAAAAATCTAAAGAGGCAATTTTAAATTTATTTGAGTCGGTGGACTTAACTGGAAAAAATCTGCAAAATGCCACTATTAGTTCCACCCAAGGCACTAACTGGGAAGTGGCCATTACTTTCGATTCGGAAGGGGGCAGTAAATTTGCCGAACTGACTAAAGCGATCGCGGGTACTGGTCGCAGTATTGGGATTTTCCTCGATAATGAATTAATTAGCGCCCCTGTGGTTGATGTGCAGTTTGCCCAAACGGGAATTACAGGAGGCCGGGCCGTGATTACTGGTAATTTTACCGCCGAAACTGCCAACGATCTAGCGATTCAATTGCGCGGTGGTTCTCTACCTTTCCCCGTTAAAGTGGAAGAAATTCGCACTGTCGGGGCAACTTTAGGCCAGGATAGCATCCGTCGCAGTATCTACGCTGGTTTAGTGGGTTTACTGTTAGTTTTAATCTTCATGGCGGTTTATTACCGTTTACCCGGGATTATTGCCGATATTTCCCTGATTATCTATACTATTCTCTCTCTGGGGGCTTTTGCCTTAGTGGGAGTCACCATGACGTTACCCGGTATTGCTGGATTTATCCTCAGTATCGGCATGGCAGTTGATGCAAATGTACTGATTTTTGAGCGTACCCGGGAGGAATTAAGGGCCGGAAAATCCCTATTTCGGGCAGTAGAGTCGGGATTTTATCGGGCTTTTTCCAGTATTCTTGATAGTAATGTCACTACTTTAATCGCCTGTGCTGCCTTATTTTGGTTGGGTTCAGGATTAGTCAAGGGTTTTGCTTTAACTTTAGCCATTGGGGTAGCTGTGAGTATGTTTACCGCTTTAACCTGTAGTCGCACTCTCCTGTTAATCACCGTGTTAAACGTTCCCAGCGTCCGTCAAAAACCGCAACTTTTCTGCCCTAATTTACCGGTAAACCAATAATCAGTTATCAGTTATCAGTTATCAGTTATCAGTTATCAGATTTGAGTTTTAAGTTAACAGTGTTAATCGGTTATCAGTTACCAGTTATTCCCCCACTGATTACTGCTTACTGATAACTGAAAAATATCCCTACTCCTGTCTCCTTTTTTCCTTTTTACTTAATCGATATGGCATTTAACGTTACAAAACAGCGTAATTTTTGGTGGACAGTCTCGGCCTTGCTGACGATTGGTAGTATTTTGGCCATGGTGATTTCTTGGTTCACTATTCAAGCACCTTTGCGACCGAGTTTAGATTTTGTTGGTGGTACGAGAATTCAGATAGAATTAGCCTGTGCCAAAAAGAATACCTGTGAGAAACTCTTAACTACTGCCGAAGTGCAAGGGATTTTAGACGAGGAGGGATTGGGTAACAGTAGTGTGCAGGTGTTGGATAAATATACTTTATCGGTGCGGACGAAAACCCTGGCAGAAGAACAGAGAACAAAATTACTCGACACCTTAAATGAGAAAATTGGCACCTTTGACCCCGAAACCAGTCAAATCGATACGGTCGGTCCCACCATCGGTCAAGAATTATTTAGGTCGGGATTTTTAGCTTTATTAGTGTCATTTTTTGGCATTGCTGTCTATCTAAGCTTCCGTTTTCAACGGGATTACGCTTTTTTTGCCATTGTCGCCCTGCTGCACGACGTTTTGATCACTTTAGGGGTCTTTGCGGTTTTAGGCTTAATTGCGGGGGTAGAAGTGGATAGTTTATTTTTGGTTTCCCTCTTGACAATTGTGGGCTTTTCTGTTAATGACACAGTGGTAATTTATGATCGCGTGCGGGAAAATTTTGCTAATACCCCCGAATTATCCGTGGATGAAATTGTCGATAATGCGGTGAGTCAAACCCTAACTCGTTCAATTAATACCACCCTGACTACTTTATTGCCTCTGGTGGCGATTTTTCTCTTTGGTGGCACGACTTTAAAATATTTTGCCCTAGCTTTAATTATTGGTTTCGTAGCCGGGGCCTATTCGAGTATTTTTATCGCTAGTACCCTACTAGCTTGGTGGCGCGGTCGTTCCCATCGACCCACACTCAATTACAGTTAGGATGCCATTGGTGAAGAATCAGTGGTTCTTGGATGGGTCGTAATAGTAATTTCAACCTGTTGATTGAGACGACCCAAAATTGAGATCAAACGGTCAATAGTAAAGCGTCCCAAATTAGCACGGCGAATCTGGACAAATTCACTGTGATTAATTCCAGTTCGCACTTGAGCATCGCGGGTTGATAAGTCTTCCTTCTCCAGAACCTTGATAATTTCAGCAGCAAGCAGTGCTTTCGCTTGTCGCACGTCCGCATCTACATCGCCAAAATCGCGGTACACATTCCCGCTACCTTGTACCAGTTCAAATTGTTCTTCACTCATGAGAGTTCCTCCTTCAATCGCTTGAGCCGTGCTTTGATAACTTCGACTTCTTGCTGTGGTGTTTTGATCCCTTTTGGGGATTTTTTCTGGAAGGCATGAATCACCCAGATAGCCTCACCTAACTGGACAGCATAGATAGTTCGATAGGCATCCCCCTTGAAAGGTAGAGCAATCTCGAACACACCAGAACCCATCCCCTTAAAAGGCTTGGTTAGGGATGATTTTGCCCCTTCTGCTGCAATAGTTAAAGCGTCAAGTACAATTTCTTGGGCTTCCTTGGGAAACTTTTGAAAATCTTTCCGTGCCGCTTTAATCCAAGATATAGGACGGGTATTACGCATTCGCTTATGGTGATATAACTGATACCACCGGTCAAGCCCCATTATACCTAAAGACCATCAATTTGATGCTTATCGAGGGTCATAACTCCCTTTATAGGTTGTAAAAATTTGATAACCGGGTAAAACTAAGCTGATACCCGCAAAACTATGTATTGTTCCTGGATAACTTTCTTCTGCATCACTACCCCCCAATCGCCAACAAAAAGAACCCAACCAAATATAAAAGCCCGGAATCAGTGCGTCCATCGAATAGGCAATATCCTTTAACTGAGGGTTAACTCCGTTTGATGATGCCTTTTTTTGGGAAACTTTTATTTTCATCTATTTTCATTATTTTAAACTTATACTCATTTAAGAACTATACCATATTTTTGTTAGCATTGACGATGACAATTATCACAATTCCACACTTAAACCCTTTGCTGCAATCGCTAATATGGTAGGTTGGGCTTCGGCCGTGAGCTTTTGCCGAACGGTTGAGGAAGGAAACCCAACGCTAATCAAAGATATTTGAAAGCCTTATTATCTTCAACCGTCCCATCGAACTAAGATAGTGCAAGCTTAAAGATGGCTTTTAGTTGTCAGCTAAATTTTTGCGCCAATTTCGTCAAATTGCTTCAAGAGATTTGATTGCGAACGCCACTGAAAGCAGCGTATGCGATCGCTATAGCATCTACAGCATCATTAATGGGCATTTTTGTCAATCCGAATAAATACTTAATTTCTTCGGCCACCTCAGCTTTAGTGGCCTTACCATGGCCCAGATGACATTTCCAACTAGCTTGATGGAGAAAAATCGGTTCAATTCCCCCATCGCGACAGCTAACTAGATTGATAATTCCCAATGCTTGCAGGACTCCACCGGCTGCCTTGATTTGCCGGTTAAAAAAGGGCATTTCCACGGCAATTTCCCCCGGTTTATATTCTGCGATTAACTCCTTTAAATCCCGTTCAATTTCGATCAAACGCTGGGCAGTAGAAAGATTTTTAGAAGTTTCGATCGTGCCGTAATCGACTAAAACCGGCATTAACTCACTATTATCCCGGAGAATAGCCCAACCGACAATCGCTAATCCGGGGTCGATACCCAACCAAGTAGTCATAGATTAAGCCAAAAAATCTTGGACGATTTGGAGGATTCTTTGGGATGCTTGTCCATCTCCAAAAGGATTAATTGCATTAGCCATACGATCATAGGCGATTTTATCCCTTAATAATTCTCCCGCTGCGGCTAAAATTTGCTCTGGATTAGTACCAATTAATTTCGCTGTTCCCGCTTGTACTGCTTCCGGTCTTTCTGTGGTTTCTCGCAATACTAAAACTGGTTTTCCTAAACTGGGGGCTTCTTCTTGAATGCCCCCGGAATCAGTTAATAATAAATAACAGCGTTGAATCGCCCCCACTAACTCGGCATAATCGAGAGGTTCGGTTAAAAATACCCTGGGATGATTGCCCAAAGCGGACTGTATTGGTTCTCGGACGGTGGGATTGCGATGCAGGGGTAATAATAGGGCTGTATCGGCATATTTTTCTAACAACAAAGTGAATCCTTTGATAATATACTGTAAGGGTTCGCCCCAATTTTCCCGGCGGTGAACCGTGGCTAATAAAACCCGATAATCTGACCAATTTAAGCCAGCAATTTGACATTCTGGTGCGGTTTTGGCTACGGTTAATAAAGCATCAATAACCGTGTTGCCGGTGTGGTGAATATTTCCTGTCACCCCAGATTTTTGTAAATTTTCCACGGCTAAAGTAGTGGGAGCAAAATGTAGGTTAGTCAGTTGAGAAATTAGGCGACGATTAGCTTCTTCGGGATAGGGATTATAGATATCATTAGTTCTTAATCCTGCTTCCACATGGGCGATAGGAATTTGTTGATAAAAAGCCGCTAAAGCAGCAGCAAAAGCAGTAGTAGTATCACCTTGCACAATAATTAAATCTGGTTTTATGCGCTCAAAAACTGTTTCTAAACCCCGTAAACTGCGGCAAGTAATATCAGTTAAAGTTTGACGAGTTTGCATAATATCAAGATTTTCGTCTGCTTTTAAAGCAAATAATTCCATCACCTGCGCTACCATTTCTTTATGCTGTCCCGTCAGAATAACATGGGTTTTAAACTGTTCCGATTCTTGAAAAGCACGAATAACGGGAGCTAATTTAATCGCTTCGGGACGAGTTCCAAGAGTAATACAAATTGATTTCGACATATTATTATCAGTTATCATTTATTAGTTATCAGTTCACCGATTACTGTTTACTGATTACCCAAAATCGCTTGAATTGTGCTGTTTTGTCATTTTTCACTCGTGGGGGGTTGTTGAACGATAAATTGGGGATAGAGTTGCATTTGCTTCGGATTTAAAGGAGGTCGAGAGATGGTCAAAACTTTTTGTTTAGCTAACTCTTGAGTCATGGTATCTAAAGTTTGAGCGATACGCAAATTATATTCTAATTGTTCCCCGGAAGAAAGCAGATTACTTAAGCCATCAATTAAACGTCTTAAATTCTCGCGAAATTGGGGATCACCGATTAACTCATCGATATCCGAGGTGATTTTTTGAGTATTTTCAAAAGTCACCCTAGCGGATTCGAGAGTTTTTTGCAATAGGACAATTGTAGCAGGATCGTTAATAGTTTTAGTAATTTCTCGTAAATTATTCGATGTTTCCACCGCATTATTCAAAATAGTCTCGATATTTTGCATGACTTGTTTAGTATCAATTTCATCTAAACTGGCATTCAACCTCAAGGCGGTATTATTGAGATTATTAGCGAGACTACCAATACCTAAACTAGCTTGATTAATATGATCGAGAGTATTAACGATTTGTCCGCGATTTTCGCTGAGAACACCATTGAGATTAGCGACTAATTGGGAAGATTGTTGAAAAGTTCTGCTAATTTGACTGCGATTTTCCTGAACGGTACTATCTAAAGTATTGACAAAACGGGAGGCATTATTAGCCGTATTACTGACTGAGCGACTGGTGGCAGCTAATTCCAAAGATAGACGAGAGAGTTCTCTTTGGGCATTACGGATAGTCTGGGAGGTATCATCGGATAAACGGGCGATTTTTTTGGCCGCTATAGCGGTATTTTTGGTGACATCATTGAGATTACCCACAAATTCAGGACTGGTAAAAGTATCCACTAAACGACCAACACTAGACATTAATTGTGTTCCTGTTGTCCCCTGTAAACGAGTATTATTACAGAGAATTAACTGTTGATCACAGTCGGGACTCAGAGGGTCGAGATTTTTGGCCTCAGCACTTAAAGAAACTAAGGGAGTGATATCGATGGCTGCCTCCCCAATTAATCCGGAAAGATTGGTAGTAACAGTTACCTTCCTAGGCATAACTAAATTAGCAGAAGCGATTTCGGCAATAACTTCCACTTGATTGCTTCCCGGGATAAAACTCGTAATTCTTCCCACTCTCACCCCGCGAAAACGCACCGGCGCCCCGACTTGTAACCCTTCCACATCGGCAAACTCGAAGATTAATTGATAAGTTCTTTGACCAAATCCCCCCCCGCGAACCCAGATAGCGAGCGCCCCAAAGACTAATAATCCGCCTAGGGCAAACAAACCTAGTCTTCCTTCCCGTAAAGCTCGCGAACTCTGCATGATTTTTCTCTCATTCTCGATAGTTCTTAATTTAGCTTAATCTAGCTTAAACGATTGTCCTAATCGGGCCTTCAATGCTGGCACTAAAAAATTGCCGAATCATGGGATGATCGGTACGATCGATATCTGCCACTAATCCCTGCCATTGCACTTTTCCCTGATAGAGAAATACTACTCGATCGGCGGTGCGTCGGATGGTACTTTGTTGGTGAGAAACCATCACATAACTATTCGCAGACCCCGATTTTTCATGGAGAGTCCGCACTAGATCCTCGATAATTGTGGAAGCTATCGGGTCTAATCCGGCGGTAGGTTCATCATACAGCAGTAATTCAGGATTATCGGCCGGATTATCGGGATTAGTGATAATAGCGCGGGCAAAAGCCACCCGTTTACGCATTCCCCCCGATAGTTCCGAGGGATAAAGGTCACTAATTCCCTGTAAACCGACCATTTCCAGGCTTTCTTCCACTAATTCCCTAATTCTGGCTTTTTTTAAATTAGTTTGTTCATAAAGATAAAAACCGACATTTTCCCCGACGGTGAGAGAATCAAACAGGGCCGTTTGTTGAAAAACTAAGGAAGTTCGCATCGCTTCTCGACCATCTTCTAGCAATCCCTGACGCAATTGACCTTTAATACGAATTTCTCCAGCATTTATCCCCGTTAATCCCGCAATTACCCGTAAAACCGTCGATTTTCCCGTTCCCGACGGACCGATAATTACCAGGGCCTCCCCTCGATAAATGGTTAAATCTAATCCGTCGAGAATAACATTATCCCCGAATCTTTTCGATACTCCTCTCAATTCAATTAACGGTTCTTTCATCGTCGCTTAATTATCTTATAACCTCTGGAATTTTAGGGAGATGGGGAAGTGGGAAGTATTTTCAGTGAACAGTAAACAGTAATCAGTGAACTGAACTCTGATAACTGATAACTGATAACTGATAACTGATAACTGACTCGATTCTGGCTGCTATAGTAGAAAAGCACCCATTGCTGACGCTATCTGAGGTAGATTGCCGTGACTATTGCTTTAGACCAACTGCTCACCCCCGACATTTTTCGACCAGCGCGTTATTTGGGCAACGAGTTAGGTGCTAAACATAAAGAATGGGCAAGTGCTGTGGTTCGTTGGGTGTTAACCTATCCAGAAGTGTACGAAGTGGGGGCATCTAACCTCGGCCATATTATCCTCTACAATATCCTCAATGCTCAACCCCGCCAACTCTGCGATCGCACTTATCTACCCGCACCGGATTTAGCCCAAAAACTCAAACAGACAAAAACCCCCCTATTTGCCCTAGAATCCCGTCGTTACCTCACCGATTTTGATATTCTCGGTTTTAGTCTTAGTTACGAGCTAGGAGCCACCAATATTTTAGAAATGCTCGACCTAGCGGCAATTCCCTTGACTTGGAGAGAAAGAGATGCGGGTAACTATCCGCTAATTTTTGCCGGGGGACAAACTGCCACCTCTAACCCCGAACCCTACGCCGACTTTTTTGATTTTATCGCCCTCGGTGATGGCGAAGAATTATTGCCAGAAATCGGTTTAATTTTAGAAGAAGGTAAACTAGCTAATCTAAGCAAAGAAGAACTATTACTAGATTTAGCCCAAATTCCGGGGGTATATGTCCCGCGTTTCTACGATGTCACCCCAATCGGTGCAGTTATCCCCAATCGTGACGATGTACCGAAAAGAATTTTACGCCGGGTAGCCACTCCTATCCCAGCCTATTCTATCGGTTTAGTTCCCTTCGTGGAAACGGTTCACGATCGCCTAGTGGTGGAAATTCGTCGCGGTTGCACTAGGGGATGTCGTTTTTGTCAACCGGGGATGTTAACCCGTCCTGCGCGGGATGTGCAACCGGAAGCAGTAATCGAATCGATTGAAAAAGGAATGCGAGCGACGGGATATAACGAATTTTCTCTATTATCTCTCAGTTGCTCCGATTATCTAGCTTTACCTGCCGTGGGTATGGAGATTAAAAACCGTCTCCAGAATGAGAATATATCTCTATCCTTACCCAGTCAAAGAGTCGATCGCTTTGACGAAAATATTGCTAACATAATTGGGGGCAATCGTCAATCGGGTTTAACCTTTGCACCGGAAGCGGGAACCCAACGGATGCGCGATGTGATTAACAAAGGGTTAACCAACGAAGAATTACTCAGAGGGATAAAAACTGCCGTCGAACAGGGTTGGGATAAGGTCAAACTCTATTTTATGATCGGTTTGCCAGGGGAAACCGATGTGGATGTCATCGGTATCGTGGAAACGGTGCGCTGGTTGCGTCGGGAATGTCGTTTACCGAAGCGGAAACCCCTCGATTTTACCCTAACTATCTCGAATTTTACCCCTAAACCCCATACCCCCTTCCAGTGGCATTCCGTCTCCACGGCCGAATTTATCCGCAAACAGGAGTTATTAAGACAGGAATTCCAAGGCATGAGAGGGGTAAAAGTCAATTATACCGATGTCCGCATCTCGGCTATGGAAGATTTTATCGGTCGCGGTGACAGAAGTTTAGGGAAAGTGGTGCTGCGCGCTTGGCAATTGGGAGCCGGGATGGATGCTTGGTGGGATAATACAGAAAAAGCCTATCAAGCATGGTCACAGGCGATCGAAGAATCCGGTTTAACCTGGAAATATCGTCAGATAGAACAGGGAGAATGGAATATTTTTGCCGATGCAGACAAAGATATTTTAGAGCGTCCTTTGCCCTGGGATCATCTGGATACCGGTATCGATAAAAAATGGCTAGAGGAGGACTTAAAACGCGCCCTAGACGCGGCAACGGTCCCCGATTGTTCTTTTGAGGGTTGTTCCCATTGTGGCGTTTGTAGCGTCGATTTTGGTCATAATATCGTCATTGAAGCGCCCCCGATTCCCGCTTTTGCTGGACATTTTCAACCCAATCAAGAACGCGCCCAAAGAATTCGGGTTTGGTTTGGCAAAATTGGCGAAATAGCCCTAGTTAGCCACTTGGATCTGGTGCGTTTATTTGATCGCGTCGTCCGTCGGGCTGCTATTCCTATTTCCTTTACCGGTGGATTTCACCCCGGTCCGCGCATTTCGATCGCTAATGCTTTATCCTTGGGAGCAACCAGTAGCGGTGAGATTGTCGATTTTGAATTGACAAAAGTAATCGATTTAGAGACTTTTAAACGGCAGTTAAGCGGGCAATTACCCGCAGATTTGCCGGTTTATCAGGTGGAAGAAATTCCCTTAAATGCCCCCGCTGCCACCCGTTTGTTAGAAAAAGCTGCGTATTTGCTCACTTTTAACAGTGAGGGAATTGACTGCCAACAATGGCAAAATTGGATCGAGGCGATTAAGCAAGCAACGGTGATGGAACGGGAAAAAACCACCAAATCCGGCAAAAAAGTCACGATTAATCTGCGAGAACAATTATATGAATTAGAGTTAAAAACTGTTGACAAACAAGCCGTTTTGTGCTATGTGGGCAGTTGTCGCAATGATGGCACTTTACTACAGCCCGATCATATCGTCGAGATGTTAGAACGGGTCTCTGGACAGGAAATTTCGCTGCTTAATTGCCATCGTCAGCGCTTGATTTTAGGGACTTAACCATTGTCAACTGTTCCCTTTATACTAACCCCAGAGAGTCAACTAATCTTGATCGACTAATTCTAAGCAATCATCAATCAAAGCTGGCCGATAACTTTGAACAACCATGGGTAAACAAGCCCCTTTTAAACCCTTTTTAATCCTCTCAGGTGTTTGATCAAAAACCACAAATAAAGGGTGAATTGTTTCAGCACCTTCACTATAGCGGTAAGCGCTTGAGTGAGATACAGACCAAGCTTTGCCTAGCATGGTTTATAGCTTGTGACACTGTACCTAATACGACTGCACACCGCTATAAGCTAGTGAGGTACACATATTTTTCTTCCCTTTTGACTTTTGC
>NZ_JAPZSO010000116.1:0-45544 GCF_027531715.1 Microcystis sp. LE19-8.1F
AGGGATTAATAGTGCAGCCTTAGTGCAGGTAACAACTGGTGCAATAGCTGGAACTTACCTGATTATTAATGATAGCACGGCTGGCTTCCAATCCAGCAATGATTTATTAATAAATATCACTGGATTTACTGGTAGTTTACCTGCTTTAGGAAGCATTCCAGTGGGTAATTTCTTTGTTTAATTAAGTAGGCGTAGTGGATTGTTTCAACTAATTTGGTACATTAGAAAAATGCTATAAATTCTATAATCTAAGACTTTAAGCCGAAATCTATTGCCCGATTTTAGCTGAAACAGTCCACTACAAGATCAGGCGCTCGCATTAAATACGTTTTATTTACCTCAATAACTCTGTTGCTTCTTTTAAGACTTGAGTAATTTCAGGTTTGTGACAACTAATTACATCGTTTGGTAAATGCTTGTGATGGGGAAAAGTAGAGAGATTGGGAAAGTGAGGGGTACTATCATAACGAAAAACTAGGTTGTTTTTTTCATCTTGGAAATGGTAACGATAATCTAGGAATTCTAAGTAATTGCCTGTGATTACTATAGCTTCGTTTATTTCTAATAAATGGGGCTGCTTGAAACGCAACCTAATTCTTAAGTTGGCTCTTTGTGATGTCAGTATTTCTTCTTGATAACGTTCTACATAAGCATTTTCACACTGCACAATTGCTTGCTCTACTTGATTGAGGTAATCAGATAAAAGTTTAAGCAGCATGATTTAATATTTGTTCTAATTCTTGACGCAAAGCAAGGTAATGACGATAATCGTTTGCCCATTCTATAAATATTATATCATCTGATAATGTTCCCTGATTGTATTGGTTATAAAAATCTTCGGAATCCATTTTATGTTGGTTCTCATAAACGCTAAGTCGCTTGGCAACAGCAATCAAAGCATCTAAAGATGATGTATATTGAATGGTCTGTTTACGCATTTTTCTTTTACCCCAAAATAATGATATTTTGATTATAAACGATCGCGCTCAAACAAAAACATAAATCGTAGTGGACTGTTTCAGCTAAAATAAGGCAATAGATAAACCTAACTGAGGACATCAATCATGGGAAGAGGTCGCAGTTGAAACAATCCAGTAGGGTGCGTTAGGCGGCCATCAATTCGGTCAAAAAACCAAAATTAACAATCCGCCGTAACGCACCACCTCTATTATTAAATCGGTGCGTTACGCTATTGCGCTTCACACCCTACAGGCTAATCTTTGTGTTCTTTGTGTCTTTGTGGTTATGATGAATCAATCAAATCCCAATACTAATCAATCTATTCCCGTAGAGATAATTGCTTCCCGTAATTTCATTGATTGGTTAGAGTCTCAGCAGATTAGTCTGGCTTTTACTACCTATCAAAGTTCTCGACTGATGTTTTTAGGAGTTAACCCTCAAAGGGGGATGTCGGGATTTGAGCGGATATTTGACCGCGCCATGGGTTTATATACTACCCCAGAAAGGATTTATCTTAGTTCCCGCTATCAAATCTGGCAACTAGATAATGTGCTATCATCCCCACAGCTTTATGATGGTTACGATAAACTTTATATCCCCCGTATTAGTTATACTACTGGGGATTTAGATATTCACGATTTGGCAATAGAAAATCTATCTAAAAGAATTATATTTATCAGTACGATGTTAAATTGTCTGGCGACAGTAAGCGATCGCCATAGTTGTATTCCTCTATGGAAACCGTCGTTTATTTCCGCTTTAGTCAATGAAGATCGTTGTCATCTCAATGGTTTAGCTTTGGTAGATGGGAAGGCGCGTTATGTTACCGCTTGTAGTCAATCAGATGTGGTGGATGGGTGGAGAGACAGAAGACAAACTGGCGGTTGTGTCATTGATATTCAGTCTAATGAAGTAATTGCTACTGGTTTATCTATGCCTCATTCTCCCCGATTTTATCAGGGTAAGTTATGGTTATTAAATGCGGGTACGGGTTACTTTGGTTATATTGATCAAGACAAAGGCATTTTTGAGCCTGTTACTTTTTGTCCTGGTTTTCTGCGCGGTTTAGCATTTGTCGGAAATTATGCCATTGTTGGATTATCTAAAAATCGTGGGGTAGATAAGACTTTTTCGGGGTTAATCTTAGATGATAATTTAATGGCTAAAGAAGCAGATCCTCGCTGTGGTCTGCTAATTATTGATTTGAAAACAGGTGAAGTTGTTCACTGGATACGCTTAGAAGGTGAAGTGACTGAACTTTATGATATACAAATCTTAGAAGGAGTTAAACGTCCCCAAGCTTTAGGATTCCAAAATGATGACATCAGTAAAATTATTACTCTCGATCCTATTTCTCCTTTAGTTGGAGGAAATCTAGCAAATAATCAGCCTGATACTTCGCCAGCAGATACCCTTTATCAGCAAGCATACACCTTGCAAAAACAGCTTAAGCTTGAAGAAGCGATCGCTCTCTATCAACAATTAATTAATCAACATCCTCAATATGCAGCTGCTTGGCATCAGTTGGGGGTAATCATGGATAGTTTAGGACAAATTGATCAAGCTATTTTGGCTTATAAGCAAGCTTTAGTGATTAATCCTAATTATGCAGAAGCTCATAATAATTTAGGAATAATAGCAGTTAGCAAGGGAGATTTAGACGAGGCGATTATTTGCTTTAACCAAGCTATTTGTGGCAATCAAAACTATGCTTTTGCTGATAATAATTTAGGTTTAGTCTTACAAATGCAGGATAAGTTAGGGGATGCTGTGGTCAATTTTCAAGAAGCAATCAGGAAAAACCCTAATTATCCAGAGGCACACTTTAATTTAGGCAATGTGTTACAACTACAGGGAAAAATTGAAGAAGCAATCGCTTATTTTCAAGTAGCAATTAAGCTTAATCCTAAATACATTAAAGCTTATAATAGTTTGGCTTTAGCTTTAGGAAGACAGGACAAAGTAGAAGCAGCTATGAGCGTATTTAAGCAAGCTTTAGCCATTCAACCTAATTCCCCAGAGGCTTTTGCTTGCTTATTTTCTATGAAGGAAATGACTTGTAATTGGGAGACAAGAGAAGCTGATTTAATCCAACTTTGGCAATTAACCGAAAACCAGTTACAAGAGGGAAAATCTACCGCAGTAACTCCCTTTGATACCTTATATAAACCTTGGTCTGCTAGTCAACAGTTAAAAGTAGCTTGTAACTATGCTCAAGAGGTTAAAAGACAATTAGCCTTAGGGACTAAACCCCTCAACTTTAACCATTCCCGCACCCGATCTGGACGATTAAAAATAGGTTATTTATGCCATGATTTTCGTAACCATCCCACCAGTCATTTGATGCAAAGTGTCTTTGGTTTACATGATCGCAATAACTGTGAAATAATTGCCTATTCCTATGGTCCTGATGATGGTAGTGAGTATCGTCGTCGCATTGCCAATGATTGCGATCGCTTTTATGATATTGCTACTTTATCAATTACGGAATCTGCACAACGTATTTTTCATGATGGGGTGCATATTTTAGTGGATTTGATGGGATATATTGATAAAGCGCGGACGCAAATATTGGCTTTAAAACCTGCACCGATTCAAGTTAATTATTTGGTTTATCCGGGGACAATGGGAGCAGATTTTATCGACTATATTATTGGTGATGCCATAGTTACACCACCAGAGTCTGCTGATAATTTTACTGAAAAATTAGTAATTTTACCGGATAGTTATCAGGCTAATGATTATCAACAAATTATATCATCTAAACCTGTTACTCGTTCCCAGTATGGTCTTCCTGAATCGGGTTTTGTCTTTTGTTGTTTCAACCACACCTATAAAATTGAGCCGCAAATATTCACTGTATGGATGCAAATTTTGGCTAATGTTCCAGGTAGTGTGTTATGGTTATTTTCGAGAGTAGCTGAAGCGGAAGCAAATCTACGTCGGGAAGCACAAGCGCGAGGAATTGAGGGCGATCGCTTAATTTTTGCCCATCTCGAACCTAAGCCGGAACATTTGGCGCGACATCAACTAGCTGATTTATTTCTTGATACTTTATACTATAATGCTCATACTACTGGGAGTGATGCTTTATGGGCAGGTTTACCGATTATAACTTGTCCTGGTGCAACTTTTCCTTCCCGTGTTGGTGCTAGTTTACTGACAGCTATTGGCCTACCTGAATTAATTACTAAGAATTTAGATGAGTATAAAAATTTAGCGATTAATTTAGCAAAATCTCCTGATAAATTGCACGAAATTAAACAGAAACTAGCCCAAAATCGTCTTACTTATCCGTTATTTGATACCCTTCGTTTTACCCGCAATTTAGAAAAAGCTTATCGGACAATGTGGGATATTTATGCTGCGGTAAAATCACCAGAGATGATCAGGATAGCCAATTGATCACTGGAATTATCAGGGTAAGCGCATCTTAACAATCCTTGACAAAATCAACTTTATCCCTCCCAGTTTTCACGGTACTTGGCCAGAAAAATCAGAAAAAGTATCGGTGTTTTTTTGAGAATTAAAGCTTATTTTCATAGATTAAATTTCCTTGACAAAATGACTTATATGTGTTAGCAAATTAAGTCCTAAAATTGAATTACCTTGCTCATTTAACAGAGGACTATAACAAGCGATCGCTCCCTGTTGCGGTACAATTGATAATAGGGCCCCACTGACTCCCGATTTAGTGGGAAAACCTACATCAAGGGCGAATTGTTGGGAAGCTTCATAGAGTCCACAATTAGTCATAATTTCTAGAATAATTTCACCAAAAGGAGCAGCTAAAATCAACTTACCTAAATTAGCAAGATCGGCAATTTTTCCAGATAAACAACAGATTCGATTGTAGGTTTCTAGGGCTAAATAACGATGACTGATATAACCGTTTTTTTCTAATTCTAAGCTTAAAGCTTGATTGTGTGCATTAGGATAGGAGTGAACAGAATCAAGCACAGAGCCATCGAGAAATAATTGACAATTACCCATTTCATTTAACCATAAAAGCAAATTTTCACAGCGAGATTCTGGCGTTTCTCCTGCTAATAAATCCGCTAAAGCGATCGCACCACTGTTAATCATAGGATTACGGGGAAAACAGCGATCCTCTTGCAGTTGAGTTAAGGAATTAAAAGGATAACTAGAAGCTTGTTTTCCCACGCGCCGAAAAACAACATCTTCCCCTAAATGACTTAAAAGATATAATAACAAAAAGGGTTTAATCACACTCATCAAAGGAAAAGTTAAAGTTTCATCTCCCCAAGACAAAATCTCCCCCTCAAGACAGTGAATCTGGAGAGCGAAAACATCGGGATTAACTTGGTTCAAAACCGGTATATAATAGGGAGTATGACCCTTCCTATCCGATAAATGCACTTCCCCGAGCCAAGCTTTTATATCTTCCACCCTTAATCTAGCTAATCGGTTCATTTGTTTAATCCATGTACTCAGTCAAAGAAGCAGAATCTATAATTTTAACTCAAATTCAACCCCGACAAGAAACAGAAAAAGTTTCTCTAGAGGCAGCTTTTGGGCGCATTTTAGCCGAAGATATCAGCAGTGATTTAGACTTTCCCTACTGGGATAATTCTGCTATGGATGGCTATGCTGTCCGCTACGAAGATGTCAAAGACACTAATCCAGAAAATCCCGTTACTTTAAAGATTATCGCCGAAATTCCCGCTGGCAAAGCCCCGGAAATAACCATTAATCCTGGACAAACAGCCCGGATTTTTACCGGAGCGATGTTACCCGCCGGCAGTGATACGATTATCATGCAGGAAAATACTGACAAAAAAGGGGATCGAGTGGCGATTCTTATCCCTCCCGAAAAAATAGGTCTTTTCGTGCGTCAACGTGGCACATTCTATCAAGCAGGAAATACCCTATTAAAAGCCGGTATTGCCCTTAATTACCCAGAAATGGCGGTTTTAGCCACGGCACAAGCTACCGAATTAACAGTTTTTTCCCGTCCCCAAGTGGCAATTTTCTCCACGGGAGATGAATTAATTAATCCCGATGAAACCCTACAAAAAGGTCAAATTATTGACTCAAATCGCTACGCTTTAACCGCATTTGTCGCCAGTTTAGGGGCAATTCCCCGACCTTTAGGTATAATCAAAGATAGTCCCGAACTTCTCAGAGAAACTATCAGAAAAGCAATTAATTCTAGTGCTATCGTCCTTTCCACCGGTGGTGTTTCTGTAGGAGATTATGATTATATCGAGGGAATTTTAGGGGAATTAGGAGGAAAAATTCTGATTGGCAGCGTTGCTATTCAACCGGGTAAACCCTTAACCGTTGCCACTTTTCCTAATGGTTGTGTTTACTTTGGTATCCCCGGTAATCCCGTCTCTGCTTTAGTTTCCTGTTGGCGCTTCGTGCAAATGGCAATTAAAAAATTATCGGGATTGACAGATTATCAGAACAAATTTCTGCGAGTTGTCACCCGCGATACTCTCAAATCTCAGGGACAAAGAGAAGTTTATCTCTGGGGAAAAATAGAAATTATCGAGGGAGTTTATCAATTTCAACTCGCTTCTGGACAACACAATTCGGCTAATTTAATTAATTTAGCCGGTACTAATGCTTTAGCCATAATTCCCCAGGGTAAAACTACTATACAAGCAGGAGAAACAGTAGAAGTTATGATAGTTTCCTAAAAAAATACCTAACCAAATTTTTGGCTAGGTAGCTGGTTATAATTAAATTGAAGATAGATTTTGGGTTCGATGCCCCCTTGATAAGTAGGGTTGATTCAAGGTAGGGTTGATTCATGAATCAACCCTACCTTCCCTTAATAAGGGGGGTGTCTGATAGTTTTTAACACCTAACTACTTAGGTATCCATCAATTTACTCCTTTGAGTGAAAATGTTGCTAGATAATTTAACCAACACCAATTAATGAACCCTGCAATTTAACATCGTCGCTACCTTTGTATATATCGGCTAATTGACTAATATTTTCTAACTCAATTGCGGGAGTAGTTCGTTT
Source organism: Microcystis sp. LE19-8.1F (assembly GCF_027531715.1). Lineage (NCBI taxonomy): Bacteria > Bacillati > Cyanobacteriota > Cyanophyceae > Chroococcales > Microcystaceae > Microcystis > Microcystis sp. LE19-8.1F. Next base: position 6,959 of record NZ_JAPZSO010000116.1, read on the forward strand.
AATTAAACCAGTTAAAACTTTACCCGGTCCCACTTCGATCGCTTTTTCCACACCCACATCCGGCAATCTTAACATAATTTCTCGCCAGCGAACCGAGCTAGTCATCTGCTGGATTAGATATTTTTTTAATTGTTCCCCGTCCTGGGTAGGATTGCTCGGATCGACATTAGAAATCACGGGAACTTTCGCTTTTTGGAAATTAACCAATTCTAAAATCTGCTGAAATTGAATAGCGGCATTTTCCATCAAAGGAGAGTGAAAAGCGCCGGATACTTTTAACGGCATAACGCGCTTAACTTTCACTTGACCTAATACCAAATCCACCGCTTCAGGAGTCCCAGAAATCACCACTTGTTCGGCACTATTATCATTAGCAATAACTACATTTTCCGTCTGATTAATCACTGTCTCTAGACTGGTGCGATCAAATTTCATTAAGGCGGCCATTTTACCACCTTCGGCCGCATCCATCAAACGGGAACGGTTTTGAACTAGATTTAATCCTGTCTCAAAATTAAACACCCTGGCCGCATACAAAGCGGAATATTCACCGAGACTATGACCGGCAACTAGATCGGGAAAATGACCTTTTTCTTGCAACAAATCCGCTAAAATACTCTCCACCACAAATAAACAAGGTTGGGTATAAAGAGTACGAGATAGGGTTTCTTCATCCCCTTGACATTTTTCCAGGACTGACCAACCGAGGATTCTTTCTGCTATTTCTAATCTCTCTTGGCCAAGTGCGCTTTCCGCTAAATCTCCAATCATTCCTAACGCTTGCGATCCTTGTCCCGGGAATATCCACGCTGTTTTCATAAGTTCTTAAAATAGATAGATAGATGTGTTTGGGTCAGTGATCAGTTATCAGTGATCAGTTATCAGTGATCAGTTATCAGTGATCAGTTATCAGTTATCACTGATCAGATGTGAGTTTTTAGGTTACTGTTTACTGTTTACTGTTTACTGTTTACTGGTTACTGGTTACTGTTTACTGGTTACTGAATTAATCTCCCCAACGGAAGATAATCCCACCCCAAGTTAAACCGGCACCAAAGCCGGAAGAAGCAATAATATCACCTTTTTTGACCTTACCACTCCTGACAGCTTCATCGAGGGCTAGAGGAATCGAGGCTGCGGAAGTGTTGCCATACTCGCTGAGATTACTGATCACTTTTTCGGGAGACAGTTTCAGGCGATCGCTCACCGCGTCCATAATTCTTTGATTAGCTTGGTGCAGAACTAACCAATCGATGTCACTGGTGGTTAAATTAGCCCGATAGAGGGCTTTTTCGATGACCTCTGGCACTTTCGCCACAGCAAAACGATAGACTTCCCGTCCGTTCATCGTTAGAGGCTTATAGGTCCCTTTTTGAACCCTTACCCCCTCCTTAAGGGGCAATTCTTCCCCCTGATAGGCGAGATTAAGAGAACTATTCTGGCTGCCGTCGCTATGGAGTTCAAAACCGAGAATGTTATCTTTTGTATCATTTGCTTGACAAAGAACCGCCCCTGCCCCATCACCAAAAAGGACACAGGTAGCGCGATCGTTCCAATCCACCCAACGGGAGAGAACATCGGCCCCGATAACCAAGACATTGCGGTAAGTACCAGTACGGATAAACTGGGTGGCGGTGACTAATGCCACCAGAAAACCCGAACAGGCGGCGGTGAGATCAAAAGCGATCGCCCGATTGGCCCCGATCTGACTTTGAACCTGGGCCGCACTACCGAACAGATCATCGGGGGTAGAAGTAGCCAAAAGAATCAGATCGACCTCACTAGGGGACACCTGAGCCATTTCTAGAGCCTTAATCGCCGCTTGGGCCGCTAATTGGCTTAAAGACACCGATTGATCCGCTAAATGGCGTTTACCGATGCCGGTACGACTTTTAATCCACTCATCGGAAGTCTCGACAATTTGGCTGAGTTCTTCATTACTGAGAAATTGCCTTGGTGTGGCCGATCCACAACCAGTAATGACGACTGCTGCCCCGAATCCGTTCAAAATATTCCCCCTTTTTCAGTTATCAGTGATCAGTTATCAGTTATCAGTGGGAAGTGGGAAGTGGGAAGTGGGGAAGTGGGAAGAATAAATAAAAATAGTCTCCCGTCTCCCGTCTCGGAGTCTCCTGACCGCTTCAAGATGGCTGACGGCTTAATCTTCACCGTTCACCGACAACTTTTTTAATTGATGATGTCAGTTATCAGTGATCAGTGACCAGTTATCAGTTATCAGCTCACAGCTTAATCTTCACCGTTCACCGACAACTTTTTTAATTGATGATGGTGGTCATTGTAGGCTTGAATGCGCTCAGAAACGCGATTATCGACGGCATTTTTCGCCTGTCGGATGGCGTTAAAAATCGAAGGCGCTTGGGAACTGCCGTGACTGATCACGCAGACCCCATCGACTCCAAATAACAGCGCACCACCGTGTTCCGCGTGATCCATGCGTTGTTTAATCTGTTTAAGATTGGGTTTAATTAAAGCCGTCCCGACTTTACCCTGTATCCCCCTAGGTAATTCCTCTTTGAGAATTTGTAGGATAACTCCTCCCACCGCTTCGGCAAATTTTAACAGGACATTACCGACAAAACCATCGCAGACGATCACATCGAATCGTCCCGATAGCACATCCCGGCCCTCAGCATTGCCGATAAAGGGAATTTGCTGGTTATTTTCCAATAATTCGTAGGTTTTTAGGGCGAGATCGTTACCTTTGCTGGCTTCTTCGCCGATATTGAGTAAACCGACTTTCGGATCTTCAACTCCCATAACGTATTTACTGTAAATTGTCCCCATTAGGGCAAACTGCTCTAAATATTTGGGTTTACAGTCCACATTCGCCCCGACATCAAGGATAATCACCGATTTACCCGCCAACATCGTCGGCAGCACCGCACCGATCGCCGGGCGATCGATTCCTTTTAAACGACCTAAACGCAGCAACGCCGCCGCCATGGCTGCCCCGGAGTGACCGGCGGCCACCACCGCATCGGCGCGATTTTGTTTGACTAAATCCATGGCCACATTAATCGAGGCCGCTGGTTTGCGACGGATAGCGGTGATCGGCTCTTCGTCCATGGCCACCACTTCCTCTGCGTGGACGATCGTGAGATTCTTGGGACGGGGATGATGCTGGAAATAAGCCTCAATCCGTTCAGAATCGCCGACTAATAATACTTCTACATCTAATTCTTCGGAAGCTCGCATCGATCCCGCGATAATCTCGTTGGGAGCGTAGTCACCTCCCATCGCATCTACCGCGATTCTTGCCCGATTTAATGCCGTTTCTGCCATTGAGTCAGTGGGATAGAAATCTTTAATAAGTTGAGCGGCAGCTCTTGACAAAAGCTGGCCGATCGAGGATTAGTGTTTTCTGATCGAGCAATTGTTAAAAATTACCAATCATTTCTATACAATAAGGCATCATTGCGATTAAGGAAAAGATGTTCTCAGTTTTTAATTTGGCAGTTTTCGGCTTTCTCTTGGGTTGGCTGGGGGGGCAATCCCAACCTATCGCCAATATTCCCCTAATTTCTTGGCAAAATCAGCCTATTTTTGACCTTCCCACCGCTCCCGATCCCCGGGTGGCGGCGATCGTGGCCGATTATCTGCAAGACTTGACTAAAAAAGGTTTAAACTCTCGTCAACAACGGGTCTTAATTGAGACGGAATGGGCTGATTTAGCCGATCATCAGGGTAATCTACCCGCTTCGGGGGCTTCTTTAACTAAAATCGCCACTACTCTCGCCGCCGTGGAAACCTGGCCTCTCGATCATCGTTTTGCTACTCGTTTTTACAGCACGGGAGAGCTAAAAAACGGGGTGTTAGAGGGAGATTTAATTATTGAAGGGGAAGGGGATCCTCTCTTTGTCTGGGAAGAAGCGATCGCAGTGGGCAATGGCCTCGATCAATTAGGTATCCGTCAGGTCAAAGGCGATCTGATCATTACGGGTAAATTCGCCATGAATTTTCAAACCGATCCCCTCAAAGCGGGAGAATTGTTGAAAATTGGGCTTGATCAATCGAAATGGTCAAAAGAAACCCAAAAAGCTTTTCAGAGCCTTCCTAGCGGCACACAAGCCCCACAGGTGAAGATTTTGGGCATGGTTCGAGCCAGTCCAATTCGCCCCGAAAATGCCCGATTATTATTGCGTCATCAGTCCTTGACTTTAACGGAACTGTTGCGTCAGATGAATATTTATAGTAATAACGTCATGTCAGAAATGTTAGCGGAGCTGCTCGGTGGTCCGGCAGCAGTGGACGCAATTAATACTAAAATTACCGGGGTAGGAGCGGAAGAAATTCAATTAATTAATGGTTCGGGATTGGGTGTAGAAAATCGCTTGTCTCCCCGGGCAGTTATTGAGATTCTCAAGGCCTTGGATCGCAAGTTAGCCAATCAACCGATTAAAGTAGCTGATTTATTTCCGGTGGGGGGACGCGATACCAAAGGAACTATGCAGTGGCGGGCCATTCCTAAAGGAGTGGTGATTAAAACTGGAACTTTAGCCCAAGTTAGCGCTTTAGCCGGAGAAATTCCCACCCAAGAAAGGGGTAAAGTTTGGTTTGTAATTATGAATGCTGGTAGTGGCAATATCGAGGGATTCAGAAATCAGCAGGATCGGGTGTTACAAGCTTTAGATCAACACTGGCAAATTCTCCCGGAAGCTACTAAAGGATCGATTCCTGAAAGGGCTTTTTTAGGTGATCCCAGTCGGATAAGTCAGGGTTTCTAAGGGGTTGATATCAACTTGACAATCAAATTTAGTTTGGTGGTGAGGAACTTTAGCAAGGTCTTATATTCACTTTTGCCGATCAACTGACTACTTTTCTGCCATTTTCTCCTTGTCTTTGCTGCCAATCGGGAAACATCGCATCTCCATCATAGTGACAAAATTTTGCCAGTTTTTCCCGAAATTGAGCAAAGGATGCGTGGTTAAACGCATCCTGGAATTTTCAAGGATAAAAACACATTTGCGGCAAAGCAAGGGATTCTTCCCAACCCATCATGAGATTGAGACATTGTACCGCTTGTCCCGATTGTCCCTTTACTAAATTATCGATCGCTGACATCACTATCACTCGATCGGTTCTCGGATCCACTTCAATACCGAGATAACATAAATTAGTACCACAGGCCCACTTAGTTTGTGGATAGACTCCCCCGGGTAGGATTTTGACAAAGGGAGAAGCGCGATAAAAAGCATTGTAAATAGTGATTAAATCATCCCGCACCAGATTGGGATCTCGCAAAGTTGCGTAAACTGTGGACAGGATACCCCGAACCATGGGCATTAAATGGGGAGTAAACTGGACGCGCACCTCATGACCGGCTAAATCACTGCAAATCTGCTCAATTTCGGGAGTATGACGGTGTTTTCCCGCTACATTATAGGCCCCGATCGAACTATCTGCTTCTGCCAATAACATATTAATCTTAGCTTGTCTTCCCCCTCCCGAAGTTCCTGATTTGGCATCAATAATCGTGGTTTCCGGGATAATTAAACCCTGTTTTAACAGGGGAGAAATCGCCATTAAACTAGCAGTAGGATAACATCCGGGGCAACCGATCAAAGAGGCATTTTTAATATCTTCCCGATAAAGTTCCGGTAAACCGTACACAGCCGTAGATGCGATCGCTTGATCCTGACGTTCCTTGCCATACCATTTACTATAGGTTTCTAGGCTAGTAAAACGATAATCTGCCGACAGATCCAAGACTTTACAGCCTTTAGCGAGCAAAGGAGGGGCTAAATCACAGGCTAAACCATTGGGTAAACCCAAGAAAACCACTTGACAACGGGAGGCAATTATCTCCAAATCGATCGCCTCCACATTAAGATTAATACTATGACCGAGATGGGGATATAAATCACTGTAGGGTTTTCCGGCGCTACTATCGCCCCCCAGATAGACTAATTCTACTAAGGGATGTTCTTTGAGCAAACGTACCAACTGTACGCCACCATATCCGGAAGCACCGACAATACCCACTGAAACCTTCTGTCCTTGCGTCATTTCCCTTGTTCCTAAAAATTCTTATCGTTAATATAACGCTTTGCTATGGCCGAATTTTAGCCTAACCGGCAGGATTTAAATCAAAAAACTTCCTGTAAAAATCTAGTATCTCGGCCGGGTTGTCCATAAACCGTCAATAGACCTCTTGTAAAAATCAAAAATTGTTGTTAGGGTTAGGAGTCAGTAGCCAGTAGCCAGTAGTCAGGAGAATTAAGAATGAATAATAATCAGTTAAATGGTCTATTTATAGACTTTATGCTATTTAATGCTTATTTTTGCCGTTTTTGAACTCTGAAAAATTAATTATGCAAGAGGTTTAATTTCTCTTGATCAATAGGCTGTTATCTTAATGATGAGGTACAAAGTTTTCCTTTTATGATGCCAAATTAAGTACCTAAGCAAAATTAATTACACATATCTAACCACCTCTTGCCTCTTGCCTCTTGCCTCTTGCCTATCTTCACTAGGAAATTAATTTTGCACGACTACTTAGGTTAAAATTCATCCTCAGGAGAAAAGCTGTAATTCAATCCCCCATATTTAAAATTTTGATCGCACTGTAAATTCATAATCTCCCCCCGGTTCTAACTGATAATCGTAGCGTTCTAAAAACCGATTCAAGGGTTCAAAAATCAAAGCCCTACCTAGGGAAGGTTGTACTAATAACTTGCCTTGAAGAAAATGCCATTGAAAACGCCATTGATATTCTTCCGTCCGCACTTCCCCCTCTAATTTACCCGTTTGCCAAGATTGCTTAATTATCCGCACATAAGCCGTGCTTTCTGGTCGATTGCCGCCACTCACCTGAACCCTACCTATAGATTAAATATCAAACATTAAGATAGCGAATTAATCCTTGTTTGTCATTACTTGAGCCAATTTTCTCGACTCTATTCTGGGGAAGTGACTTCATTAACCTTAGAAACCAAGACATTTAATTGAAAAGGTCGCCCCATTTCCTTAGTAATAAATTCTTCCAACAATTCTACCTGTCTGGGGGTAATGCTTTCCGCAGTTCTTACTACTAATCTCACCCGGGGAGGTTGCTTGAGCCAATTAATCGAAGATTCCAATAATTCTGCCCGTTGAAAAGTAATCGTTCGTTGTAATAAAGCTTTTTTGATCAACCTTTCTAAGCGAGCTTGATTAGCCAGAGTTGCAAAACTTATTCCTAACGGAATTAGCAAAACTGCTGTCAGGATAGAAGTCAAAATTAGAGCGTTACGCGCCCGATGAAAATTAGAATAACCCGCCAGCAAAAAGACCAACAAACAGGAGAGAGCAATGCCTAATAAATTGGTAATATATAACAGAGTTGCCCCCAAACTTAGGATCCAATTGCCTTGGGATAATCCTAAACCGATCGTACAAACTGGCGGCATTAAAGCTACGGCGATCGCTGTTCCTGCTAAAGTACCTGAAATTTTCGGTTCTATTTTGGCATAACCACTGATTGCCCCCGCGGTAATTGCCACTCCTAAATCTAAAAGATTCGGTTGAGAACGGGCTTGAATTTCACTACCAAATTCAGAAATTCCGATCAATAATCCTAGCAACCAAGCTATCGCTAAAGCGATAATCGTACCGACTAAAATCGCCAAGGCTGACTTACGAATTAATCGCCAACTGCCAATTAAACCACCAAAAGCCAGACTACGAATCGGCAACATTAAAGGGGCAATAATCATCGCCCCAATAATCACGGCTGCACTATTGGCAACTAAGCCAAAAGTAGCGATCGCACAAGAACTAACAATCAAAGCTAGATAGGGAAAATCGAGGGACGCTTCTGACCATAAATCGCGCCACATGGCCCGCGATTGTTGCCAGGTCAAGGGTTTTCTTGGGAACCACGAGTAGGGCCGTTCTTTTCTCGTCATTGTGCTTAGGAAGATTGACTTTTCTTTTACTTATAGCTTTTTTTGTCTAATCAATATATATTTGTATCATTTTCTTTAACTAATCTTACCGTTTTTTTCTTCGCCTCGATTGATGAAACCTCCTGCCCTCTGCCGACCGCCTCCTGCCTTCGTTAACGCCCCTAGGCCAAGTAGAAATTAGCAAAGAAATTACCGACGAAACCCGAGAGATTGATCTATTTTTTTCGCCTCATCCAGAGGGGCAAATAACTGTCGATAATCTAGGATTATTAGGTCAAATTGCCCTAAATAGCACTCTCCTAGAACCCGATCGTAATTCTCCCACTCGTGCCGATGTGCGTAATTGTCTCTCGAAATTAACCGCCGTTTTTGCTGAACTACAGCGACAGGCCAAACGAGAAAATAGCCCCTACAATGAGGAAAATTTGCCCCGTTTATGGATTCTTGCTCCTCTGGTTAGTGAAACTATATTAAACGGTTTTGGGGCGGCCTTAGACCCGAATTGGCCCGAAGGGGTCTATTTCTTGCCTCCTTTACAGCGCACGGCTATTATCAATCGAATCCGCCCGCGAGGAGCTATTTAAGCGTTTTTGTGATCTAACTCCCCAGTAGATGGAAGCAGGGAGAGGGGAGCAGGGGAGAGGGGAAAAGGGAGAAAAAAGCGTTCGACTGAGCTCACGCCGAAGTCTGTCTCCTCAATCCTGAATCCTCAATCCTGAATCCTAACCCAATGGTAGATGTTGGATTTTTGCAGGAGTTCTATTTTCCGCCAAAGATAAACAAAAATTATCTATTGACTCCAAAAACTTGAGAATATTTAAATTAACATTCCGCAATATTTACAAATTCTTAAGAATTAATTGAGAAAGATTTTTATTTAACAACGATGTTGTAATGGTAACAGCGATTTGATAGAATTTCATAGTGGGTTATTTTGTGCTTTTTTGGACAGCAATGGTTGAAACCCTTGCTACAGCTACAGGGTGATCCTAATTAAGACGGGTAAATCGGTCAATTTCACCCACAACGATGATCTTTTTTTTGTGTAGTTTTATTGCACAGAAAAAGTTTTTTTGACAAAAAGCACAAAGTATGCAGTAGTAGTTATGGCAGAGTGGGGGTTGGGGAGGGGGAAGCTGTCTCATCACCCTATCACCCCAAAACCCTATCACCCGACCACCGATCACTGAATTTACCGTTTAGCGGCAACAACGGCAAAAACGGTGGTATGGGGATCATCTTTTAAAGTCACCCCTTCCGGCATTTTTAAATCACCCACGAGCAGGGATTGCCCCACACCGATGCCCGAAACATCAAATTCGATCACTTCTGGGATATTATCAGCAGTACAGGAGACATTAACTTCGTTGACGAACTGTTCGATTAAACCGCCCTGTTTAGTTCCGATCGCTTCTCCTATGGCTTTAACTGGAACGACGATATCGAGCTTACCGTGGGCAGATACCGAAAAGAAACTGAGGTGATAGAGATTTCTTTTCCAAGCATGAGATTGTACCTCTTGGATCAAAGCTTTTCCCGTCCAGGGCATTTCGGGGACATTCACATCCACCAGGGTATTATTTACCGAGGCTTTTTTCAGTAGGGTTAAGGCCGCTTTTTCAGGAACCACGAGGGAAACCGATTCCGTGCCGTTGTGGCCGTAGAGAACCGCTGGGATCAAACCCTGACGACGTAGGGCCCTGGGGTTAATATTTTCGGGTCTTTTTTGACATTCAACGCTAACTTGCATAGTTGACTAATCCTCTTTGGCAATGATTTAAAATTCGTAATTATCCCAAGGCGAGCCATTTTCGTCCAAAAGAGCGCGTTTTGGCCCATGAATGGGGTCTTCAACGATGATGGTTTGGTCGCGACTAGCTCCTAGGGAGATAATCGCGATCGGTACTTCCATGATCGCCCCTAGGAATTTTAGATAATCGAGGGCCTGTTTGGGCAGCTCTTCCAGACTCCGACAATCGCTGGTGGGTTGTTGCCACCCCGGCATCGTTCGGTAAATCGGTTGACAACGGGCAAATTCCACCGCACTGCTGGGTAAATGGCGACAGGTTTTGCCGTCCAATTGGTAGGCGACACAGACTTTGATTTCCTCTAGGGTATCGAGAACATCTAATTTGGTGATCGCTAGACAGTCTAAACCATTGATTCGCACTGCGTAACGACCGATAACCGCATCAAACCAACCACAGCGACGACGACGCCCGGTGGTGGTCCCGAATTCTGCCCCCCGATCGCACAATAACTGCTCGATCTCCCCCTCTAATTCCGTGGGAAATGGACCTTCCCCTACCCTAGTGGTGTAAGCTTTGGCCACACCGATCACTCGATCGATTACCGTCGGACCGATGCCAGAACCCACACAAGCACCACCAGCGATCGGATTGGAGGAGGTAACGTAGGGATAGGTTCCGTGATCGAGGTCGAGTAAGGTGCCTTGAGCCCCTTCAAAAAGAATATTCTTACGCTTGCGGATTGCTTCGTAGATTTTTAGGGAACTATCGACCACATGGGGACGCAGTATCTCGGCATATTCTAGATATTCCTCGATCACCGTCTTCGCATCTAAAGGCGGTAAGTTATATAACTTTTCTAAAATGACGTTTTTATAATTGATCGTCCATTCTAGTTTTTGCCGCAGATTCTCGGTATTCATCAAGTCGATGACTCGAATGCCGATGCGCTCGGATTTGTCGGCATAGGTGGGGCCAATACCCCGTCCCGTGGTGCCGATTTTATATTTACCCCGTTTTTCCTCGGATGCTTGATCGAGCAGCCGATGATAGGGCATAGTGACATGAGCCGTTTGCGAGATATAGAGATTGTCGGTAGTAACATTGAGGGCGTGTAATTGCGCCATCTCTTTGAGTAACACCGAGGGATCTATGACTGTTCCCGAGCCGATTATACATTCCGTATCCGGGTAGAGAATCCCAGAGGGAATTAGATGGAGTTTGAACGTTTGCCCCTCGACGACGACGGTATGACCCGCATTTACGCCACCTTGAGAACGCACCACCACATCCGCCGATCGACTCAGCAGATCCGTGATTTTTCCTTTTCCTTCGTCGCCCCACTGAGCGCCGATTACAATAACGTTAGCCAAGGTATTTTAGTCTAGCTAAAGTTCACACAAACTTCTATTATCCCTCTTGGCCAATACAACTGTCAAGTTATCTCTCTTAGCTAATTGTGGGGAGAAGGCGAGGGGAAAACTCGCCTATTTTCAGGGTTTATTGACCTTCCCGACTGATTTGACGCTCGATAGTTTCGATAGCGGCATTTAATCCCGCTAGACGGGTTTCGAGGTCATCGCGCATCCATTTGAGGAATGTTAATTTACGCTCTTGACATTCTTGGCGGGAAGTGCTGCCACAAGTGTTGAAGAAGAAGGGAAACATAGACTAAGGGGCCTGCTATAACTCTACGTCTCCTATCTTGACGAAAATTTTCAAAAAAGTCTAACCGTTAAGTCGCCATAATAACCACAGACCCAACCCAAAACCGAAAAAGTTAGGCAGCCAGGCAGCTAGGAAGGGGGAGAGGGTGGCGGTTAGTCCCAAGCTGCCCACTAAGAAGTTTAAAAGATAATAGAGAAAAACAATAGCGACACTGAGACCGAAACTGGTTCCCCGACCGATTCTTTGCGGTAGAGAACCCAAGGCACAACCTATGGTAGCAAAGACGATACAGACAAAGGGAAAGGCGATTTTTTGCTGGATTCGCACTTGAAAAAATCTGACTCTCTTATCATCGCCACTGAGTTTGAGCAGTTGCACATATTCGATCGCCTGTGGTATGTTCATCTCGTAGGGATCGCGGCTTTGACGAGCAAAATCGAAAGCGGAGCGAGATAAAGCGATTTTTTCGGCTTTAAAGGGGATAACTTGGCTATAGGAGGCGTTAGGGGGGGTTAATTCATAGATAATGCCGTTAAAAAAGTCCCAGACGTTATCGACGGCATTCCAACGGGCCGAATCGGCGATAATAATTTGATTTAATTCTTGTTTTAGCCAACGGATAACGGTGACGGTTTTCATCTTTTCACCGTCGAATTGTTCGGCATAAAATAAACTTATTAAATTGCGATTAATCGTACCATTTTCTAAGTTTTTTATTTCATAATCGGGATAATAAAAATCTTTATTTTTCCAAAAACTTGCTTCTTTATTAATTTTCTGCACTAAAATTTCTGTGGCTCGATAATTAGCATTGGGAACCACATATTCGTTTAATAAAAATGTCACCACTGTAACTATTAAACTCAGGCAAAAAGTGGGTATAAAAAGACGGTAAAGAGTGACTCCACAGCTTTGCAGGGCAACGGTTTCGCTATCACTACTTAAACGTCCGTAGGTGATTAAAGTGGCCAGTAAAAGGGAAACTGGCAGGGAATAGGTGACAAATTCTGGCACTTTTAACAGGAGAATTTCTAGGGCCGAGGCAAGGGGTAGATTGGCATCAACTACCTGATTAGCTAAATCGGAAAGATTGCCGATCGCTACTCCCAAAGAGGCAAATAAACCAACACTAAATAAAAATGGGGGTAGTAGTTGGCTGATCAGATAGCGATCAATGAGGGCAATACCTCCATTTACCCAGTAAGAAATCTTTTTCTTAATCATTGATTTTGGTTAACTCACTCCTATTTCATCCCATTTCCTAACCCGCGGCCGTCTTGCTTATACCTTCGGTTAGCCTATCATATTTTGTCTTTGACGAAAAACACCTCTGGAAGTTGTATGATTGCGGGGAGAGTGGACAGAAGTAAGGATTTGGGTAAGTGTAGATAATTTTTCTGTTCCTATTCCCCGATCATCCCGAGGTGAATTATGCTGCTAAACTGGCAAACTTTTACTATTCATAAACGAGTACCTTTAACGATTAGTCGCGGCACTACCAGCGAAAATACTAATATCTGGCTGAAAATTAGCGAGGAAAATATCGAAGGGTGGGGAGAGGCATCCCCTTTTGATATTACCAGCGAGGAGAAAAAACCCGATAAAATCCTACAAGAATTAAACTCGATCGCTCCTATTTTACAATCTTTTCATCCCTGTCAACGCCAAGAAATTGAGAAAATTTTATGGCAAAATCAGATATCTTCGGCTACTCGTGCCGCTATTGATACGGCACTGCACGACTGGTTAGGCAAAAAAGCTAATTTACCTCTCTGGCAAATTTTTGGACTCGATCGCTCTTTAATTCCGCCGGTTTCTGTTACTATCGGTTTAAATTCTCCAGAAAATGTGCAGAAAAGGCTGTTAGATTGGCTAGAAATCGGCGATTTTAGCTTATTAAAAGTCAAATTAGGCTCACCAGACGGTATAGAAGCCGATCGAGCCATAATTCTGGCTATTAAAGCAATTGTCCCCCATTTACCCCTAACTGTCGATGCTAATGGTGGTTGGAAATTTAGCGATGCGGTGAAAATGTGCCAATGGTTAGGGGAAAAAGGCGTTATTTATGTGGAACAACCCCTATCCGTGGGACAAGAACGAGATTTAATTGATTTATACCAAAAATCGCCCCTACCTATCTTCGTCGATGAAAGCTGTTTTTCTAGTCAAGATATCCCGAAACTGGCCGATCGAGTCCACGGCATTAATATTAAACTAATGAAAGCTGGCGGATTAGCCGAAGTGCAAAGAATGATTCATATTGCCCAAGCTTGCCGACTGCAAATTATGTTCGGATGTTACTCTGACAGCAGTTTAGCCAATACTGCCCTAGCACATCTTGGCCCGCTTGTCAACTATCTTGACCTAGATAGTCATTTAAATTTACGCGATGATCCCTTCACGGGATTAAGCTTAGAAAAGGGACGTTTACAACCAAATAATTCACCCGGTTTGGGTGTTAGTTTACGGATAAGCTAAGACGTATTTAAACCGCTTATTCTTAGATTAGCCGAATCTCCCCCAATCCCTTTACTGTTGCCTTTTGCCTGTTGCCTCTTGCCTCGTCTCAACAAGCAATTTAAATTACGAACAGCTTAAAAGATGACTAATTATTTGACTCCTGACAAGAAAGTAGCGATTCTTCTCCATGAAGGAATCAAAGGAACCCGGGGCAAAACCGGATTAAGTTATCTGCGTTACGGGAAAGCGCAGGTAGTGGCGATTATTGACGCAGAAAGTGCCGGCAGCACCTTAAAAGAAGTGGCTGGAATCGATCGCCCCTTGCCGATTGTTGCTACTGTTAGGGAAGCTCTAACCTATCATCCCGATACCCTGTTAATTGGCATCGCACCCTCAGGAGGCATTTTACCCCCCCATTGGCTAGAAGAAATCAAAGAGGGGGTAAATGCAGGGTTATCCCTCGTTAATGGTCTCCATACACCCCTAAAACCCCTTTTTCCTCAGCTTAAACCGGATCAATGGATTTGGGATATCCGTCTGGAACCCCAAGGCTTAAAAATTGGGCAAGCGCGGGCGAAAAATTTAACCTGTCAGCGTATTTTAACCGTAGGCACGGATATGAGTGTGGGCAAAATGTCCACTAGCATCGAATTACATCGGGTTGCCCCAGAAAAAGGGCTAAAATCGCAATTTTTAGCCACTGGACAGGGGGGAATTATGATCGCGGGGAAAGGTGTACCCTTGGATGCAGTGCGCGTCGATTATGCTGCTGGTGCGATCGAGGCTTTGGTGTTAGAATCGGCGGAAAATAACGATATTTTGTTTATTGAGGGTCAAGGCTCTCTTTTACACCCTGGATCCACGGCTACCTTGCCCTTAATGCGTGGCAGTCAACCAACGGGGTTAATTCTCGTCCATCGCGCCGGACAAATTCACATCAAAGATTTACCCGATATTCTCATCCCTCCCCTAACAGAAGTGATTAAACTCTACGAAATGACTGCCAGCGCTGGGGGAAGTTTCGGGGAGGTGAAGGTAAAGGGGATTAGTTTAAATACTTTTCATCTTAGTCCGGAGGCGGCAGTTAAAGCTATAAAAACTGTGCAGGAGGAAACGGGGTTATTTTGTACCGATGTTGTCCGTTTTGGCGGTCAAGGGTTATTATCAGTGATCAGTGATCAGTAAACAGTGATCAGTTAATGACTCCTGTTATCCTAAAAACGGCGATAGATGGGGAGTTTTGCCTTGCCAAATCAGCAAATAGGGATAAAATCAAAACAAATTAGTTTTTCGGCGACCATATCATGTTAACCCCATCGGATAGTAAATTATCTAAGCAGCAGCAGATTCTCTCGGCTGTTTCCGAAGAAGAACAGCTTAAACAGCAACGGATTCAGGAAGTGCTATTGTTAATAGATAGTTTATTCCAAAGAGAGGAAACGACTTTTAGAATTATCATTGACTGTCTTTACGATGTGGGTTCGTTAAATTTAATTAATAAAAAGTTTCATCGTCGTTACTTAAATTTTATTATGAAGGCGATCGCTCGTTTTTCTAAGCCTATATTCAGAATTTATGCTCTCTATTGGGTAAAAAAAAATAGCCCCAAATTAATTACTAATTGGTTGGCTAGTAAGGTTAAATTCTAGCCAAGGATAAACCCCAGAGACAGTGATCAGTAAACAGTAAGCAGTAAACAGTGACCAATCAATAACCACTGATAACTGATATAGCGTTTCTCATCAAGATGAAGTATAGGCTAATCTGATCCTGTCTCCTGACTCCCCAAAACGAAGACTTCGTACCTCACTATTAAGATATAGGGACTAAATTTGCACCTGTCTGAGATGACGACGGGGATCGGTGCTACGCTGAGATTTAATTTTCTCGTATAATTCCCGTTCGATCGCGGTTAATTCTTTGGGAGTATCGATGACAATTTTGACTAATTGATCGCCGCGTTGTCCTTTATTGTCGATCCAACCTTTGCCCCGTAAGCGCAGGGATTGACCGGAACGAATACCGGCAGGAACTTTTACCGTCACCAGGCCATCGGGGGTAGGAACTTCGATCGCTGTGCCTAAAACCGCCTCATCGGGAGTAATCGGCACTTCACAGGTTAAATTATCGCCTTCAAAAGCAAAGAAAGGATGGGGTTCTAATTCCACATCGAGAAATAGATCTCCCCGTTGTTTACTCAAGGGATCGATTAGTCCTTTACCCCGTACCCGGAGACGATTACCGGTTTTGGTTCCTGGGGGGATTTTGATATCGATCATTTCTCCGGCTAAATTAACCCGTTTTTGTACTCCTCGTAAAGCTTCCGCAAAACTCAGACGCAGTTTAGCGGTGGAGATACCAGAAGTGACGGATTGCGGTGGAGTACGAGCGCCGGCAAAGTCGTTAAAATTGCTAAAATCGCCAAATCCTCCCCCCGGAGTACCGTAGGAATAGGAACGGGTGCGAGTACCGCCGGGGCGACCCATGCGACCGAGCAGTTCATTGATAAAATCATCAAAGGTGCTGTACTGGCTAAAGTCAAAACCGTCCGAACCGAAGTCAACCCCCGGATTACCACCCGGCCAATTTGATCGCCCAGCCTGTTGCCAATATTGTCCAAATTGATCGTATTTTTGGCGTTTTTCGCTATCGGAGAGGACTTCGTAAGCTTCACTAATTTCTTTAAAACGTTCTTCGGCGCTTTTATCGTTAGGATTGCGATCGGGGTGATATTTGACGGCTAATTTACGAAAAGCTTTTTTAATTTCTTCAGCGCTGGCAGTTTTACCTACTCCCAGAACGGCATAATAATCTTTATAATCTGCGGCAGGCATCGATACGCTATCTCCTTAGCAATGAGGATTCAGTCGGGATATTCCTAATCTAACTTAATTTTATCGCTGTCAGGCTTGAATCAGTGATCAGTGATCGGTGAACAGTAACCAGTAACCGGTGATCAGTGAAAATAAAGTGCCAAAGTTTTCACTTAACACTATCTACTTAAAACTCCAATCTGATAACTGATAACTGATAACTGATCACTGAAAGGGGAATTGCCGACGACGACGATACCAAGTTCCCACACCTACTAACAGGGCAATAAGGGTAAAAGCCACCATTAGGGGCAATATATCGCCTTTTCCTAAAGATTTTAAACCCGCACCCATCATGACAAAGGGTAAAATTCCGGGGACAGTGCCTAATAAAGTACCGATCAAATAATCGCGAAAACGGATAGAAGTTAATCCCGCAACAAAGTTAACGATACCGTAGGGAATAATCGGTAATAGACGGATAGCAAACATATAAAATAGGCCGCCTTGCTGCATTTCTGCATCGATCGCTTGCCATTTTCCCTGAAATTTTTTGGCGGTATATTCCCGGCCAATAGTACGAGTAAAAGCAAAGGCAACTATAGCGGCCACCAAAGCGGCGATCGTTGTCCAAACTGTTCCCATAACTACCCCAAAGATAGCCCCACCACTGAGGTTTAAGGGGGTAGAAGGCAGGATTAAAATTGTCCCGATCGTATAGAGAATAATATACAAAATGGGGGCCATAATTCCCATTTGTTTTAACCAGATCTGTAATTGTTGGGAGTCGATACCACCGATCAGATAAATTCCGATCGCCGTGGCGATAATACAAATTACGGTTAGGATAATGACACTACTTTTAGTTTTAGACATTTAACGGCAATTTTGGGCTAAGTTCGGGTTGCAAAACATAAGATGCAGCCGGGGTCTATATTTCCCTGTTGCCAAAAATATAGCAGAAATCGGCATAGGATCGATCTCGATCTCAATATTAGCCAGCTGCCCGATCGGTCCCCAAATTACCCCCGATATCGGTGTGGGTAGTTCATACTAAATCCGGTTATTAAAAATTGATTATTTATTCTCCGTTTTGCCTTTTGCCTATTGCCTATTGCCTCTCCTGATATGTAGCCTATACTCAACGGATTTAGTATCAGTTAATCTCCTCGCAAACCACGATCGAAAAACCATTGACTTTATAGTTATCGGCAATTACTGTCCCTTGATCCACAGACCAACAATTATAATTGGTTTCTGCCCAAGCTGCCGTGTCAATAATTCTTAGCCAACGATAATTATTGGATGATGAGGGAAGACGAAAATCCACCGGCAGATGATACATATTAATTAACACCAAAAAATCGTGATCGCCGACGGCACTACCATCAATTAAAAACCAAATACAGCGATCATCGGCAGTTAAATCGCTAACCCCATCGGGTTTTTTAAATAAATAGGTGACATCATTGCCTGCATCGAGAACCATATCGCCATAGCGGCGCTGTTTTAGTGCTATATGATTGTTTCTTAAGTGAGCAATATAAGCGGCAAAAATAAATAAAGGATTGCGTTCTTCTTGATTAGTTCCCGTGCCAAAATTATTGTGATAAGCTTCCCGATAACCCGTGGGCAGTAGATGGGGTGAACGGGTGGCAATCATATCATAATTATTCCAAGTGGCCACACTATCAATATTGTAGGGATTATTATTACCATTTTGGCTGCGGCCAAATTCATCGCCCCAGATAGTCATGGGAACACCGCGAGACAAAAATTGAATCGTCCAAAAGTTGCGTAATCTTTGGCGACGTAGGGCATGATCACCCCCAGAATCCCAAGAATCGTTATTATTATTGCCGCCATCGGAAGGGCCAAAGGGCCAGGGAGTGAGGTTATTTTTATGGTTATAACTGACCAAATCCATCAGGGTAAAACCATCGTGGGCAACAATAAAATCGATCGATTTTTGTGGTCCGCCTTGGTCGTTAAAATTGCAATAATCTCCGTTCACCTGTTCGATGAATTTAAAAGTATTACCATCTCCCTTTAAAAAACGCCGAATTGCATCGCGATAACGGCCATTCCACTCGCCCCAACCCGTCGGGAAATTCCCCACTTCGTAACCCCAGCTATCCCAAGCTTCGGCGATCATTTCGGCATCGTATTTCTTGCCTAATTTCTCGATCTTTTCTAACAAAGTATGTTTAGGGAAGAATTGTTTTTGTTTGCCCCGATCTTCTCGTTGATGACTAGAAGGAGTTCGGCCGAGGACGGGGGCCAGATCAAAACGAAAACCATCAACTCCCATGGTTTCTAACCAATAGGTGAGGGAATCAAGAACCAGATTACAGGTGACAATATGGGAAAAGTTTAATTGATTTCCGCAGCCTGTCGCCCCATCGACTAGATAATGTTCATCGGTGAGTTGATAGTATTCCACCACATCAAAACCACCAAAACTAACAAATCCGGTGACATCGTTGCTGCCCCAATTGCCCCCTTCTCCGGTGTGATTATAGACCACATCGAGATAAACTTCCATACCTTGGTCGTGGAAAGCTTTGACCATGGCCTTAAATTCTCTGGTCGGTCCCCCGGGGGAGCGATCATAAGCATAACGGCGATCGGGGGCGAAATAACCAAAGGTCATGTAACCCCAATAGTTACCGCTGGGGCGATCGTCGGGGTTATTATCGTTAGCGGTTTCTTGGACCGGTAAGAGTTCGATCGTGGTAAATCCTAGCGCTTTCAGGTATTTGGCCATATAGCCGGCCCCTGCATAAGTTCCTCTGTACTGGTCGGGAACGTTGGCCACTTCCTCAAAACCCCTAATTCCCTTGAGAATATCTTCTAAACGACTAGCAGAGGGGTGATTGCTTAAACCGCGCACATGGGCCTCATAAATGATCGCTTTTTCCGCACCCAGACGGGGACGAATCCCGGTAGAAGTCCCATCCGGTGCGATCACAATGCCTTTGGGCGACCATTTACCCGTATCGTATTGCCGCTGGATCACTCCTTTGTAGTCCCCTTCTCCCGTGGCATACATTCCCGCATTTTCTCCGGCCGCGATCATGGCCGGGGTTTCAAGGTCGTGGGAAAGTTCTCGCGCGTAGGGATCGAAGAGGACTTTATTGGGGTTAAAACGATGGCCGAAATTGTCCACATCTGCCCGAAAACCAGCGTTACTGTGGCCTCTTTGCCATTTTTGATCAAATTGCCAATTGGAACCCCAACAGCGAAAAGCGTAGTAACTGCCCTGGGCAATACCGGCGATTTTTGCCCGCCATATATCATCATTTCGGTTTTTTGTCAACCAGTAATCATACTTAGCGTTTTCTCCCGTCGGGCGATCGTAGATTTCCAGAAGAATCTGACTGGCATTTTTAGAATAGACGGCAAAGGTGACACTATCGCCCCGATAATGCGCCCCGAGGGGATAGGTGGCATCGGCCCAGAGATGGCTATCTAGGGGGGCGTAATTACCAGATTGGGGATGATTTTGACCGATCGCTGGTAACATAAATTGGCGGGATAATATCGCCTTTGATAATAGACATTTTTCGCTCAAAGAAATAAGAAAAAAATCTAAAGCTTGCTCCCCCAGAAAAACAAGTTGTGTAATTTAACCTAGAGATAAATTTTCGGCTTGTCAACATCAATTTTCTCGGTGTAAGTCCTTCTTTGAACACTCGATTTTCTGCCGTCAGTAAACTAATTTGGGTAACTAAATCACTGACTAATTTTTCTAGATGGTGTAGATTGCTATGGGAATTACTAAGTACCTAAGCAAAATTAATTACACATTTCGATAAAGCTTTTGCCTTTTGCCTTGTGCCTCTTGCCTTGTGCCTATCTTCACTAGGAAATTTATTTTGCACGACTACTTACATAATTTTCCTCTCTAAAGCCAGAATTGACAATCATCTTCTAATAAACTAGGATAAATTCCTTGTAAGCGTCGATAAGCAATAATATCCGCTCCATACAAAGGGATAGGTAAACGGGGGTCTTTGAGAGAACCATAGTGAAGTAAAGTTAATTTTAACGTAGTGTCAACTAACTGTTTTAAATTTACTGGCTCTCCTAATTCATGAACTTTTAAGCGTAAGGGACGAGGAACACCTATTTGTTCAGAAACTTGGGACGTTATCAGGATAACTTCCCGCTTTGATAAAGCAAAAGCTAATCCTTTTGAGGGAGCATCTATCTGTTTTTGCTTAAAATTATAAAGTCTAGGAATGCCAGTTTTATAGCATTCTACGAGAATAAATTTAGACTTAATTGCTCTCGCTCTTGCCAGTAAATTGTCAACCTCCTTTCCTTGAAATTTCCCATCTCTGTAAATGAGAACTGTCTGATTTTTTAGTTCAGCTTGCGGTAAAAAATTTTCCAGCATACGTTGAGGAATTTCTTCTCCCTCGGTTAAACTATCTTCTACCCGACAGCGAACAAATTCTCCCTGTTTGCCATATAGTCGCACACTTGCACAAACATTGAGACTCCCCGGAAGATTTTTTTTAGGCATCCTTCCCACATCTAAACCAATAAAATAATCGGCAATTTCTAGAGGTTCAGCAAGGACATAGGGTAAATTTCCTAATTTGGCTAGGATCCCTGGGACAACTTGATTGAGAATATTCTTATAGTTGCTCTTATCATTTAAAGTCTTCTCATAAATCATTTGAGTTATAACTCCACGATCCAGAAACTTTTTTTTAATCCAGGAATATAAACTCCCTTCTTCAGTATTATCCGCATTGCGATCAGACTGGGGAAGAAATACTAAGGCAATATCTACAGGAATTTCTCCTCGAATTAATTGATCAACTGCTTCTTCCAGTCTAGCTCTTTTTTCGGATCCTACACCTTCGACAGAAAAATTTATTTGATTCTCTGGTGGCAAAATAGTCTCAAATTTATAAAGTTTTAATCGCTTTTCTAATTGTTCTCTAAAATCTCCCACTTTCAAATTAGCTGGTTTGAGAATAGCTAAACGAATCTTACGAGCAGGAGCCTCATATTCCGGATGACGTTTATATACACCACCCTTCGACAATCCTTTGAGAGTTTTTCTTTTTTCTCCCCTTTCTCCCTGACCAAATAAGATAGAAGTTTGCTCAAGAGAAATGGGAGGAGTCCAAAATAATGCGGGGTATTCTTGGCTGTTAATACTTCTTTCTCTTAACTGAAAATCAAAGTTATTTAAAGTCTTTTGTGCCTCCTGCTTATATAACTTTAATAGTTTTTGTCGTTCAGCATAGGAAATTTTTGTTTCCTTTAATAAGTCTCCGTAATTGACTTGAAATAAACTCTCATCCTTATCAGTTACACAGGGTTTTAAAGCTGCCAATGGATAAATATACTCCTGGGAATTTTTGCCAAATTGTACCGCAACCACCGGCTGCTCTGGATGAGCTTCTTCTAATTTTCTTCGACTAATTGAACCCGTAGCTTTTGTTAATAGTTCCTCTCTTTTTTCCCCAATTGTACCCGCTATTTTAATAATTTTAGCTGTCCCATTGGTTTCTATATCTTTAACCTTTAACCCTACTAATAATTTAACAGCATCTTGTCTATAGGGGTGATTTTCATAAAATTGTTCTAAATCTCCACTATAGACAATACTACTTTCAACAGTTAAACAAATAGCCGGATCGGTGTCATTGATGATTTCTGCCCAAAAGTTAACTTCTCTCCTTACCTGTACTTGGTTTTCACTTATCTGACTATCTTTGGGAAAAACTATTGGATAGGAAAATTTACCAAATATTTTCAGAATTCTAACTGCCAATTGTGCTGTGACTAAAGCTGTTATCTGCCAGTCTTTTAGCCAATGAATAGAATAATAGTGATCGCCAATATCTTCTCGTAAAACCTCTTGAATATCTGATAAAGCTTCTTTCCACTGTTGTGGAGAGGGAAGAGATTTTTCATCTTTAGCTAATACCCAAAAACAATTATCTTCAAAAATAACCACCACATCGGGAAACTTATGACTGAATTGCCAACTAAAACGATTACCTATTTTTCTAGTAACTTGATGATTAAGCTTAAAACAATTTAAACAATTATTCTTGAGAGTTAAGGAACTAATTTCACTCAAAAATGTTGGAGAATTGGCTGTGTTAGCTGCTGTGTAATTCATAATCTAAACCTCCTTATTTGCATAATCACAAATCGATGTAAAAGGACAATAACAACAAGCATAGCCACTTTGGGGCGGGAAAATATGATAAAAATCTTCGGGGTGATCTTTATATTTTTTTAGTTGTTGTTGATGTTTTTTGGACAGGGAAGCTAGTTCGATTTTAACTGCTTCTATTGCCTTGGAAGACAGGGAGATATTTTCTGAGCTTGTTTGGGTTTCTAAATTGTAAAAAGAAGCGACAATTTTTTCCTGATGATAAAGGTAACTAGCCGCCAGCAAATAAACATGAGCCTGACGACGATCAAAATTAGATTGACCAGTTTTCAAATCTAAAATATGTATAGTGTCATCAGCTTCTCTAAAAATACAATCAAAGGCAGCGGACAAATTAAACCGATAGTTACCTTGCTCGATAACAATAGGTTCTGGATAACCTTCATCGCCTCTAGATAAATTAATAATCTCTTTATTCAATAAAATTGGTTGTTGATAGTAATTGTTTAAAATTACTAAAACCCTGGCTTTAATTTCTGGAGATTCTTGATTTAATTGCAGGATTTCTGCCACTTGTTCCACCCCATGGGAACCTGATAATCTCGCCGGCTCTTGATGAAACTCAAAAACTCCTCGTTGTGCCAACTTACCAATTTTTTGCGACTGATTATCTTGCGATAGTAATCTTTGAACTTCTGGTTCTTTGTTTCGCGCTTTTTCAAACCCCCGTTTTGTCTGACAATGCCAATTCTCATAGCCAATCGCTGGTTTAAGCGATCGCCAAAGACTATAGCTCATTGGAGGATGCCAAGGCTTTTTGGGAAACTGACAGGACACAATTTTTCCCCTCGGTCAGGATAATGCTAGGATGACACGGCAGTGTTTGCTCTGGTGTTGACTAAAATAATCAACACCAATAAACTAACTCTAGCCTATGTTGACTATTTAAGTCAACCCTTGATATAATTTTTTTGAGCGATTGAGAGAAAAGCAGTGTCAGAAACATTTGGACAGGTTATCCGCAAAGCTCGTCGAGAGGAAGAATATAGTCAGAGAGAACTAGCTAAGTTGATTGGGGTGGACTATACCTATCTATCGAAGCTAGAAAATGATCATGCGGGTTATCCTCCTAGTCAGCAAGTTATTGAGTCCTTAGCGACTCATTTAAAATTAAATGCTCAAACCTTAGGGGAATTGGCGGGACGAATTAGTTCAGATGATCAAAAAGTCTTTAAAGAATTAGTTCAAAAATACCAACAAATGCCGATTTTATTGCGTCGCATGAAAGACAATCCCAATTTTGCCAAAAAAATTATTTCTGAGGCGACAAAATTAGATGAGCAGGAGTAGATATCTTGGATATTATTAAACCCTATAGTTTTATTCCCAAAGCAGTGATTGAAACTCAGGCAGACGATATTCTGAAGAAAGTAAAAGCTCATCGTCGTCGTCCCTTAAAAAATTGCGATATTGCGGAAGCGACGGCCGATCATTTTGATTTGGCTATTGAATGGACGGACATAAAGCCAGATAAAGAGGGAGAAATCGCCGCGATGATTATTCCCACAGAAAAGAAAATTATTCTCAATGAAGATGTAAAATTCTTAAGAGATTCTCAAAATTCATCCCTGGCAAAAGAAGGTTTTAAAAATTCGAGTTTAGCCCATGAAATTGGTCATTTTGTTCTTCATATTAATCAAACGGCTGTCTCTAACTTTTTGGATCGAATCAATCAGGGAGATTCCCTAGAGACAATTCAACCTTTTCTGTGTCGGACAGTTGATTCTAGCCAAAGAATTGAATGGCAAGCCCAATATTTTGCCAGTTGTTTACTAATGGCGATGAGTGAGTTAGAGAAAGCCATCAAGGGCCGTGACTTGACTAAATGGGGACATCTGTATGCGATCGCCGACGAGTTGGGAGTAACTATTACTAATCTTAGAAGTCGTTTAGAGAGTCTCCATTGGATTAAAGTCGATAAAAAAGTAATTTATCCCGGCAGTAATTTTCCCAAGAGATAGCTTAAATGTTCCGAGGGAGATTTAGCCCGTCTCGATCGACTTATTTACTCATAATTTCGGCGGGTTGCGAGTTAGGA
This sequence comes from Microcystis sp. LE19-8.1F, assembly GCF_027531715.1. Classification (NCBI taxonomy): domain Bacteria; kingdom Bacillati; phylum Cyanobacteriota; class Cyanophyceae; order Chroococcales; family Microcystaceae; genus Microcystis; species Microcystis sp. LE19-8.1F. Next base: position 31,801 of record NZ_JAPZSO010000116.1, read on the forward strand.
ATCGGTTCAAAGTTGTGGTCGTCAGCCAGATATTCCGGATAGGTGGAGAATTGGGGTAGTATTTCCAGGGTAAAAGCTTCGGCCGCTTTTGAGCGATAACGATTTGGGTTAATAATTACCGATAAAGTGCGTCGTATTTCCACGTCTTTAATTCGGGTAGCGTGGATCACACCCATTTGTAGTTCTTTTTCGATCGCTGTCACCGAGACAAAAGCCGCCCCTAACCCGGATTGTACAGCATTTTTAATCGCCTCGATCGAGTTAAGTTCCATCTCCACTTTTAAGCGTTTGGTATCGATCTCGCAACGGGTTAAAACCTTGTCGATGACTTTGCGAATCGTCGATTGGGAATCGAGGGTGATAAATTTTAGTCGATATAAATCCTCTTTTTGAATCATTTCTACCTTAGACAGAGGATGAAAAATAGGCAGGACTAAAGCCAGTTCATCGTCTGCGTAGGGGATAATCCGCAGGGTTTCTTGTAATTCGGCGGGAACTTCTCCCCCGATAATGGCTAAATCCACTTGACCGTTAGAAACGCTCCAAGAGGTGCGACGGGTGGAATGAACTTGTAGCTGTACGGATACTTCTGGGTATTTTTGCCGAAAAAGCCCGATCATGCGGGGAAGAAGATAGGTTCCCGTGGTTTGGGAAGCTCCGATGATCAGGGTTCCCCCTTGCAGATTTTGTAGATCTTCGATCGCCCGACAGGTTTCTTGACAGAGAGTGATAATTTTTTCGCCGTAGCTTAAGAGTAGGTGTCCCGCTTCCGTTAATTGGGCTTTCCGACCGCCCCGGTCAAATAACGGCACATTTAGCTGTTTTTCGAGGTTTTGTACCTGAAGACTGACCGCCGGTTGAGATACATACAGGGTATCTGCCGCCCGTTTAAAGCTTCCTTCGGCAGCGATCGCTTTGATAATTCTCAGTTGGTCTAGGGTGAAAGGAATGTCGGTCATAGAAAGCCTCAAAAACAGCGACAGGAGAAGGGGAGGACAATAGCGACAAATCTTAAGCCAGTGCCGATAAACACACTGAATTGACAGTACCACACCACGGGGATCAATGCTTCAGGTAGTTCCAGTTATCAGTGATCAGTTACCCGTGATCGGTCGTCGGTCGTCGGTCGGCGGTCGGCAAAAGGCAAAAGGCAGGAGGCAAAAGGCAGGAGATTATTTCTATTTATTCTCCCCACACCCCACACCCCCGATGTCGGTGGGGTTGGGGGGCCACACCCCACACCCCACACCCCACACCCGACGCCGTGTACCACTTAATCGTTGTTAACCAAGAATCTTAATGATATTTTAAGATTTTTTAACAAACCGCCCCCAGCCGAGATGAACGTATATCCTAGAGGGGAGCGAGTGTAGATTCCTATTCCCGTTCGATCGCCCGCTAATTCTCTGGAGATCAGCATTCATGCTTACTTTGCTCCGTTCCCTGCTATTTTCCACCCTATTAAGTTTTGTTGCCCCCGTCCTCTTGGTGGGTTCTATTTTAGCTGCTTTATTCGCCACCAGTCACGTCCCCGGCTTTACTTGGGTTTCTCAGACCGGTTTTAGCCAAATCCTGCAATTTTTAACCATTTTCGGCGGCGGTTATCCCCTACAAGGAATGTTCACCATCGCTGTCACCTTTGCTTTTGTTGGCAGTTTATTCGATTTATTTAACTTTTACGTCTATCAAACCAATCGGGGACAGTGAGTAGTCGTGCAAAATAAATTTCCTAGTGAAGATAGGCACTCTTGCAAGAGGCAAGAGGCAAGAGATGGTTAGATATGTGTAATTAATTTTGCTTAGGTACGTAACCGGCAAAGGGTGATGTTGACTGTCTAGAATGGGAATGAGGTTTTTATGGGATCGAATCGTCTATGCGCCCTATTTTCTGCCGTTTTTGGCTATTAACCCTTATTACTCTGCTGCTCACCCTCAGTATCGGGATGATCAATCCCCAACCTAGTTTCGCACGCTCGTGGATGGATTTACTTTTTCGCGGTGTGCAAGTTATTCAACTCGCCACTATTTCTCCTCAGCAGGAAGTCGCCCTCGGTAAGCAGATTAATCAGGGTTTATTAGAATCAGGCAAGATACAACTGTCCAAAGATGCCAGAATTAACCAATATGTCCAAGAAATCGGGCAGCGATTAGCGGCAACTAGCGATCGCCCTGACCTTCCCTACACTTTTCACGTGCTGCGCGACAATAGCATTAACGCCTTCGCTACTATGGGCGGATTTGTCTATTTACACACGGGATTGATTAAAACTGCTGATAATGAGGCAGAATTAGCCAGTGTTATTGCCCATGAAATCGGCCATATCGTCGGTCGTCATTCTATCACCCAATTACGCAATACTGCCCTCGCCCAAGGACTTCTCAGCGCGGCGGGATTAGACACAAAAACTTGGGTACAATTGGGGGTCAATCTCGCCTATAATCTGCCCAATAGTCGCAAGGATGAATTAGAGGCGGACCAACTGGGTTTAAACAATCTAGCTGAGGCCGGTTATGCAGCCAAGGCGATGATCTCCTTTATGGGAAAATTAGCACAACAGGGGGCTTCTACCCCCGCAATTCTCAGCACCCATCCCGCTACCAGCGATCGCATTTTGGCACTGCAAAAACAGCTTAATTCGGTTAATAACAAGCATAATCAAGGTTTAGACGAGAATTATTACCAATTGCAGATTCGTTCTCTCCGCTAATCTAGAGATAAAATTGACCCTACGCAATTATGCTTTCCTAAACCAGCGTTTTAACAATCGCCATACTGCTAGGTGGATGAGTAAGAATCAAATTAGCAAAAACATCACCGAAAAACTTCCAGTGTGCGCTAGATGCGAAAGTCTAGGATTTTAGGTTCTGTCAACTGGAGGTTAAGATAAAATTAGTGTACTATCAACGGAGAGCGCTTAAGAAAACTTACTCACAGGGACTTTACCAAAATGTCCAACGAAACCGTTACTTATAGTCTTGAATCTGTCCTCAAGGAAATCAAAGACAGCATCAAGGAAGTTAACCAAAAAATCGATATCCTACAAAGAGATGTCACCCAAAAAATCGATACCTTGCAACAAGATGTTAACCAGAAATTTGACAGCCTACAGAAGGATTTTAACCAAAAAATCGATACCTTGCAACAGGATGTTAACCAGAAATTTGACAGCCTACAGAAGGATTTTAACCAGAAATTTGACAGCCTACAGAAGGATTTTAACCAGAAATTTGACAGCCTACAGAAAGATGTTAACCAGAAATTTGACAGCCTACAGAAAGATATTAACCAGAAATTTGAGAAAATCGACGAACGGTTAACTAAGCTAGAGGTGGGACAGGCAAAACTAACTGAGAAAGTCGATGGGATGGATAGAAGACTAGAAAAGCTGGAAGGAACCCAAAAAAATCAAGTTTGGACGTTAATTATCCTTTTAGGAGGAGCGATCGGCACGGCAGCGTGGCGCTCTTTCTTTTCTGGCAATCCTTAGAAATATTACTATAATTTCTCACTTTAGGGTAGTTATGAGGGGAAACTAAGTACCTAAGCAAAATTAATTACACATATCTAACCCCCCCTTGCCTCTTGCCTCTTGCCTTTTGCCTTTCTTCACTAGGAAATTTATTTTGCACGACTACTTAGCAGATGTCAAACTCAGGTTAAAAATAAGGGATTCCTAACCCATCCTACCCCTAATTATGCTTTCGTCAACCATCTTTTTAACAATCGCCACAATGCCACTATTATCCCCCCAATTGAAACTAAAGGAAACTTAACCACCCCCAGAAAGAAAGCAACGATTAAGGGATATTTTCGGGTTTCTAATTGCCGAATTTCATCATCGCAATTTTGAACATCCGCTGCTAACCCCAATGCTTGAAATAATTCCCGCGACTGAAGAAATGCTTCTTTCGCTTCCGATATACGTTTGAGTTTATAGTAGGTAAGTCCCAGATTAAACCAAGCATTCGCTTCACCCCCCTGATCGCCGATTTCCCGTTCGATTGCTAAAGACTGTTGATAAAACTCGATCGCTTTTTGGTATTCCCCTAGGGAACCGTAAACAGTGCCTAAATTACCGTAGGATTTCGCTTCACCCCCCCGATCACCGATTTCCCGTTTGATTGCTAAGGACTGTTGATGAAATTCGATCGCTTTTTGGTATTCTCCTAGTGAACCGTAAGCATTGCCTAAACTGGTGAGGGATGCGGTATATTTCCAGTTGGTTTGCTCCTCCTGTTGTTGGTAAACAGTGACTAATTCAAGGTAATAATCCGCTAGGGTTTGATAATACCCCCGTCGGGTGAGAAAATCATCGATAGCACGGAGAATATCAAAAGCATTGTCGTACTCGGTTAACTGATAGTGATGATAGAAAATTTCTAGGTAAGGTTGCACATCGTTGAGGATTTCCCAGGAGTCGGGTTGAGCAATAGAAAGATAATAGGCGATCGCTTTTTGGTGTAATTCCCTTTGATCGCCGGCTTTGTATTGTGCATATTCCCAAACTAAAGGCTGAAAACTAAAAATTCGCTGGCGATTTTCCTCTTTTTCTTCTAATAATGATCGTCGCTGTAATTCTCGCAGATCTGCCGTGATCTCGGACAGTGCGATCTCCGGGTAATTATCCATCACCGCTTTGGCTGCCGGAGAATCAAATTCTCGGCGATAAATGCTGGTTTTAGTGAATAATTCTTGCTGTCTTTGGCTAAGTCGCTGAAAACTAGCATCTAAAACTAAAGCAATTCCCACTGTCTCTTGACGATGACTCCCCACCACCTGCGAATCGCTCAAAAGTTGCGATAAATTTCCTAATCCTAAATCCGCTAACCTTTCTAAACTGGGGTTTTGCGGAAATTCGGCTAAGATTAAATCCGCCACCAATCGCAGGAGTAATGGATGACCATCCACCCGTCGAGAAAAGTTCTCTAGATCCCCTGTTATTTGCGATTCTGCTAACAATTGCGCCCCTTCAGGAGGTTTCAAACCTTTTAGCTCAATCCAACGCCAACGGTTAAAACCCCTAGTTTTTGGCTTTTCTCTGGTGGTGACTATAATTTTGCTCGTGTCACCTTTTTCTATCCAAGCAGTGAAAAACTGCTGATAAAATTCATTATTCCAAGAACCATCTTCCCCTAATAAACTCTCTAGATTATCGATAATAATTAGGTGGCGATGGCGTTGCAATTGTCTGATTAAAGCTTCCTGTAAATCTATTTCTTTTTCGGGGACGGGATAACCAAATTCCGTCAGGAATTGGCGAGCTAAACCACTAAATCCGCCCAGATTTCCCGCTTCCCACCAAAAGGGAAGGCGTTTTGGGAATAAATCTTCATCGTCCCCTAGGGAAGGATCGAGGGTAATTTCCTCCTCAAAAATTTTACTGGCTAGGGTAGATTTTCCAATTCCTCCAACTCCTTTGATGCCAATCGTCGCAACATTTTTATCATTAAATAACTGCTTAATTTGGGTGATTTCCTCCTTCCTTCCTTGCCAATAGGCGAGACTTTTTCGAGCATCTCCTCCCCTTAAAATACTCCTTTGACTACTGCGATTATTTTCTATTGCGTCTGCTTTTGGGTGCAGATCCGCCAGTCATTCAGGAGGGATTCCTAGATTTAAATTACCCTTAACTTCTTGAATGTTCAATTGTTGTTTAATATCTTTGTTAATTTGCGTACCAATTTGAGTTTTCGTTTCTGTTTGATTCTGATTAATTATCATAATTTGTTGTGCTAGGGTTTGGATTTCTTGGGCAAAATTGGGATCTTTGAGCATTTCTACCTGTAAAAAAGGAACCACTTGCTGTTCAATCATCGCCTCGGATTTAGTTTGTTCGGCTGCCGCTAAAACCTTGGCTGCGGTGGGTTCCTTTTGTAACTTTTGCTTAATTTTTTGCCACAATTCTACACCTTTATCCATTGCTGCTTCCGTTAATTTACCGATAACAGCTTCAAAGGCGATTTTAGCGATTTCGGCGGCGGCTAATTCTGCTAACATAATTATCAATTGTGAGAATTTTTCGCCATTCTAACACAACTATTTGCGGATGACATCGGTTCTCCTCCCCCATTTGTCTCGTTATAAGTAGCTCTGGTAGGGTGCGTTCCCTAATGCAACTCCTGCTGCTCCACCGATAGATTTTTGGGAACGCACCATGCTCATTCATTTTTGTGCGGACTGTATTCAGGTGTTAAGCTAAGACCCATTTAAAGCGCTTATTCTTAAGATTAGCCGAATCTCCCCCAATCCCTTTACTGTTGCCTCTTGCCTCTTGCCTCGTCTCAACAAGCAATTTAAATGCGCGGGCAGCTTACCTGCTGTCATACCCAGCAAGTGAGCCTGTTCGTTGAGTTGAAGAGTAAAATAGGGGAAGTCTTAATCTAATACTAAATCCTGTTGAAAAGGCATAGAAGAGTGGGGAGCAGGGAGTGCCAGTAATCACACTATTAAAAACGGATTTGGTATGATTTTGGTAATTCCCCCTATTTTCCACCTTCAGAACTAATTGCTGCCCAAGCCAAAAGTACAGTAGAAAGAATCAAAGAACATTCAATAGTTTTGGCAGTTCAAAATACAACCAGTTTGGACTTGACGACGCAAAAAGCCCCAAAAAATTTTAGCCTTTAACATACACCCCCTTTTCCTTACATTTGAAGAAAATTTGTTGATTTATGCAAGAGGTCCAATGTTCCGCAGTTCCAGCGTTCCGGCGTTCCCTCAAACCAGAGACTTCCTACCTCACCATTAAGATAACTGCTACAATGAAAGACACTGTGCGATCGCATTGGACAATCTCTCCTAGTGCTTGACATAAACCCAGCAATAATGTTATAATAAAACACTGGCTTAAGCCAAAGACAGCAGGTGCGAAACAGCTTAAATACCCTGCCGAGGTCAAAGCGAGAAAACAGCAGCCAAAAAGACTAAAGAAAGAGATATTTTCTGTCTTGGTCGTGCCTGAACTGATTCTCTCCACTCAACCCCGGCGCTACAAGGGGTTATTTTTGCGCCTGTGGAACCGGTCCCCCGCATACAGGAGGTGAACAAGGGATGGGGAGAAGCAGAGAAAGCAAGGGAGTAATTCTAGAAGAATTAAAAACCTCCCTGAGGGAAGCTCAATTAACGATGGTCATCGACTATCAAGGTTTAACCGTCGCCGAAATCAGCAATCTACGCCGCAAATTGCGCCCCACGGGAACGATTTGTAAAGTCACCAAAAATACTTTGATGGGCTTGGCGATCGCTGAAGATAGTGGCTGGGAACCGATGAAAAGCCTTTTATCGGGAACATCCGCCTTTCTGCTCGTAAAAGAGGATATCGGTGGAGCTTTCAAGGCCTATCAAGAGTTCAAAAAAGAAAGCAAAAAAACCGAATTGCGCGGCGGTGTCCTCAAAGAAGGGACAAAAGGTCAACTGTTAACAGAAGATCAGATCAAAGCGATCGCCGATTTACCGTCGAAAGAACAGTTAATCGCTCAGGCCGCCGGAGCAATCAACGCCATTGCCGCCAAACTGGCCCGCAGCATCAACGAAGTTCCCGCATCTTTGGCCCGTGCCGTCGATGCCGTGGCCCGTCAAGAAGAAAAAGAAGCGGCTTAACACCGCACCAATCGATCACTTAAAACAATTAGGAGTCTAACCCATGTCTGCTGTAGCTGAAATCTTAGAAAAACTCAAAACCCTTACCCTCTTAGAAGCTGCTGAATTAGTCAAAGGTATCGAAGAAACCTTCGGAGTTAGCGCCGCCGCTCCGGCCGGTGGCATGATGATGATGGCTGCCCCCGGGGCTGCTCCCGCGGCTGCGGCTGAAGTTGTGGAAGAACAAACCGAATTTAACGTCGTTCTTGAAGAAGTTCCCGCCGACAAGAAAATTGCTATCCTCAAGGTAGTGCGCGAATTGACCGGTTTAGGACTCAAAGAAGCGAAAGACCTAGTAGAAGCCGCTCCCAAAGCGGTTAAAGAAGGCACCAACAAAGATGATGCCGCCGCCGTCAAGAAAAAACTGGAAGATGCCGGGGCAAAAGTTAGCGTTAAATAGATCGCCACTGATTCTGGGGATGTAGATTACATCCCTAGACAAGCCGAAAAGCTCATTTCCTGATACTATAGGATTGTCATAGCAATCTTGTAGGATGTCCAACCATGGAAAGCGTCGCTTACATTTTGGTTTTAACTATGGCTTTGGCGGTAATTTTCTTCGCCATCGCCTTCCGGGAACCTCCCCGGATTCAAAAGTAAATTTCTTAACTCCGTTTAGGTTAATAATTTTCTTCCCTGAGCCGCCCGCTTGTCAAAAGCAGGTTAGCGGCTCTGGTTTTCGTATTTAAAGGCTTAAATTAAAGGTTCCCCTCACCGAGCGCCTCCTATGCAGTGTCCTAATTGTCAGCATACCGATAGTCGCGTTTTAGAGTCCCGTTCCTCCGAAAACGGTCAGAGCATTCGTCGTCGTCGTGAATGCTTACAGTGTAAATATCGGTTCACCACCTACGAGCGCATCGAATTCGTGCCGATCACGGTGATTAAAAAAGATGGTAAACGGGAATCTTTTGATCGCTCTAAATTGCTGCGGGGGATCGTTCGCGCTTGCGAAAAAACCGGCATTCCCCACTCAAGATTAGAGGCGATCGTCAATGATATCGAATCCCGTCTGCAGCAAGACTCAAAACGGGAGGTAACAAGTCAGGAGATCGGTCAATTAGTCCTAGAATACCTCCGGCAAGAATCGGAAGTGGCCTATGTGCGCTTTGCTTCGGTTTACGGCAATTTTCAGGGAATTAGAGACTTTATCGCCGCTTTAGCTCTGCTGCAATCCTCCGAAATCGAACGCGCCTATCCTTCTTGGTCTCAAGTGGAAGAAGCCAGCGTGATCACCTCGTCTTAAATAGGCTTTGCGGCAAAAAGTTTTTCCTGGGGGCAGGGTGTGGGGTGTAGGGTGTAGGGTGTAGGGTTTTACCCATTTTCAGGGGGTCAATTACCTAATTTTCAGGGAAAAAGTCCTGAAAATTTCCCCCCGATCACTCCAATAGGCGGTACTTTTGGATTTCAAAAAGGTCTAAAAGTCTTATCGAACAATGTTTTTAGATTTATTCAGCAAACCCTAAATAGTTCCCGATTCAGTTATAATTAGGATCCCTTGTGCTATTTAAAGTCCAAGCTCTGGTTAGATTCTTAAAAGTCATTCTTGAGGCAGATTGCCTGCAAGAAAGCAGGATGCGGCAGTTCATCCCCTAGGCCCTGCCTAGAAACTAAATTGGGAGGCATCTCCTTTATTTAGAAACTGTACATCACATAGGAGGAAAAACCTACGGAAATTCCGAGGACCAAACAACGTACATGACCACCCAAAAAACCGCAAACAAAAACATAGGCTTTACCCATGAAGATTTTGCCGCCCTTCTAGACAAATACGATTATCATTTCAGTCCGGGAGATGTTGTCGCCGGGACTGTTTTCAGCATGGAACCCCGGGGAGCGCTCATCGATATCGGTGCTAAAACCGCCGCTTTTATCCCCGTGCAGGAGATGTCGATCAACCGCGTCGATAATCCCGAAGAAGTTTTACAACCCAACGAAACCAGGGAATTTTTCATTCTTACCGACGAGAATGAAGATGGACAGCTAACCCTGTCGATCCGTCGCATTGAATATATGCGCGCTTGGGAACGGGTGCGTCAATTGCAAAAAGAAGATGCTACCGTGCGCTCGAATGTTTTCGCCACTAACCGTGGTGGGGCATTAGTCAGGATTGAAGGTCTCCGCGGCTTTATCCCCGGTTCTCACATTAGCACCAGAGAAGCGAAAGAGGATTTAGTCGGTCAGGAATTGCCCTTAAAGTTTTTAGAAGTGGATGAGGATCGCAACCGTCTGGTTTTAAGTCATCGTCGCGCTTTAGTGGAACGCAAGATGAACGGTTTAGCCGTGGGACAGGTGGTAATCGGTTCCGTGCGCGGAATCAAGCCCTACGGTGCTTTCATTGATATCGGTGGAGTCAGTGGTTTACTGCATATTTCCGAAATCTCTCACGATCACATTGACACCCCCCACACGGTTTTCAATGTCAATGATGAGTTGAAAGTGATGATTATCGATCTCGATGCCGAAAGAGGTCGCATTTCCCTCTCGACTAAACAATTAGAACCAGAACCGGGAGATATGCTAAAAAATCGCCCGTTAGTGTTTGAAAAAGCGGAAGAAATGGCGATTAAATACCGAGAAAAACGTCTAGCGGAAGCGGAAGGCCGGACCGTCTCGGAAGTAGTCGCAGAAATTGAAGTCCCTCCCGCCCTGGAAGAGGAAGATTTAGTTCTCGCCGCCGCCGAGGAGTAAGTCAGTGATCAGTGATCACTGATCAGTGATCACTGATCACTGATCAGATTTGAGTTTTAAGTGTACAGTATTAAATAGAAGTTTCCTACTGTCTTTTCACTGATTACTGTTTACTGATCACTGATCACTGAAACGTCTCCCCACTCCCCATTTAATTTAAATCCTGAAAACCGACACTGCTGGCAACTCCTGTAATTCCGGTCATCTCCTCACTACTATTGGCATCGAGGAAACGATCCAAGTCATCAAAAGTGGTTCCGTAGGTAATAGTGTTATCGTCGTATCCTTTCAGACTGACGGTATGTTGCTCGAAAGCTTGGTGGAGATAGGGTAAACCGATGAGATAACTGTAGGTAGTTGCTCCGATGGCTAAATCCCTACCCATTTCTTTAGTAGCCGACTCTAAACGAAAAGCGGCGTTGACTGTATCGCTGATCGCCGTATAATCTGGATGTTCACCGCTGCCAGTATTACCCACCATGGCATAACCGGTATTCACTGCCGCACCGATGCGTAATTTGAAGGGTAAAGGATATTGTTCGCTTAAGGCGCAGGTCACGTTGTATAGTTGCGTAATTGCTGCGAAAATTTGCAGGATATCGTCTTGATGGACTTCCTGTTGGCCGTGAAACCAGATGGCCATGATCGCATCACCAATATATTTATCTACCCAACTGCCGGAACTGCGGATAATACTCCCTGCATGGCGAAACCAATTGCCAATCAGAGAAGAAAGTATCTCACCTTCTCTCATTGACAAAAGTTCCATTGCGACTACCCAGATCGATCAGATAAAAATCTCCTGTTTCCGTGGATTGTAAAATAGCGTGATTACGAGAGATACAGTGATCTTTAATCATGATATCGTTATCTTTGCCCCGTCCGATTGTCCAGTAAGGTCTCCCCACGAGAGGGAAAAAACGTTGTCCCTTCTCGGTATGGAGTAGTAAATAGGGATTTTGTCCTAGTAGAGCCACGGGTGTATGAGCAGCGATAGACAGGGGGTGCTAACTATATAGTTTATTCTATTGACTAGAAATGGAAATGAGCTAGAAAAACCATTAAGCCAGAGAAGCGGTAATCCAAAATAAACCATCGACTAAAATTGTACTCAATACGGCTCCGCTAAATGCCCACCAATGGCATACCCGTTTTTGCAAAGGATAGATACCGATCGCTAGGAGCAGGTTGAGCAGCACTATCGCCCAACTGATGCCCCAGGGGGTCTGAATTTGGGCCAAGGCGTTATCAAATATCGGCGATACTAGGTTGGGATCTAGTTCCACGGTCATTAATTGTCGCCAGTAGGGAATTAGTCCCGTTAGATAGAAATATAAATCGGTGATGGCGGTCCCTAACAAAGAACCCAGATAGAAAAGATTGCCCACTTTGCCGCGACCTTTGTATAATCCCCAGAGAACAAAGGGCAGCCCGATCGCTTCCATGGGAATATGGATCAACGGTTCCCAACGCCACCAACCCCAGTACAGAGAACCTGCTAACCAACTCCAACTAAAGCCCAAAAGTAAATCTCCCCAAAGACTGATTTTTGCTTGTTTGAGCAGCCAAATCCCTAACCCCACCCAGAAAACGGTTAAACCTAGGCTAATTTCGGGATAGTAGCGCACTAGGGGCGCTTGCAGGAACACGGGGACTGATACCAGAAATGCTGCTGTCCAAAAGACGGATTGACATTTTTCCCAGTTAGGGACTAGGGGTTTCAGGCGATCGGGATTGGCGGGGACTAGGGTAGAGTTGAGCAAAGGATTTCAGAATTGTTACAAAACTTTATTTATATTAAGATACATCATTCTTTTTCTATTATATCCCCCCTAGGGGCATTTTGAGCAATTTAAAAATTGTTTTTGGCGATGCGCTATCCTGTTAGAATCGAAACGACAGCAGCGATCGAGGAGTGCAAAAAATATGGCAGCGGGCCATGAAGAAAATCCCAGAATGCCCCTAGATAAGGTTATTTTTGTCATTGCTTGCGTCTATCTAGGTTGGGTGGTGGCAGGGCTAATCAGTCAAAAAAATGCCCCTGTCTCTCAAAATGGCACAGTTTCTCCAGAGGCTCGCCAATTTATCGCCTATCTGCAATCATCTCTGACTATTATCGATCGCCAAGGTCAAACTTCATCCCCCGATCCTTATCCTTCTCCTAAAAATAACCCTTCTCCGGTAGCCACGGTTCCACCACCACCACCCGCTAATTTACCGGTTAATAATACTCCTAGGGTAATAGAAAGAATTTACGTTCCCGTTTATCCCCAACCCCCTAAAACCACTGCCAAAATTGTCCCGGTTCCACCCCCAAATCCCGATATTTCTGCGCCACCATTACCGGCTGCCCCCGAGGTGAAACCGCCGGTGGCAGTGCTTATTCCTACCAATAATCAGGTGAAAAATACCCTGGTGGGGGTGATGGATTTAGGCGATCGATCTTCAGCTTTATTTGATAATAAGGGGATAACTACTCGTATTTCTCCGGGGGAATTTATCAACGGTTGGACTTTAGTGGAAGTTGGCAATCAACAGGTTATTTTGTCTCGCAACGGCCAAACAAAAGTCTTAGAAGTGGGACAATCTTTTTAGGTTAAACGACGGATAAATTCCAAGGGTAAACCGTCTGTATCGGCAATAAAAATGACTTCATAGACATGATCGCCGATCATCTGTTGTTGGGGTTGTAAAAGAATATTTAAAGGTTGATATAAATCAGCATCCTCTTGATGGGCTTGCTGAAAGTTATTGGTTAATTTTTCTAACCATTCTGGTAAATTGCTGACATTTTCTGTTAGGTCAAAAGACAGGTGATAATAACCGACATAATGCTGATCACTAAAGGCATCGGGTGCGGGTTTCGGTTGGGGAATTTGGATTAATTCGATGCGTCCGTTTAACCCCGTTAGCCAACAGGCCAAAGTATAACCCGTAGTGAATCTTTCCTCTGGGGTAAAACCGAGAAGTTGATAAAAAGCGATCGCCCGATGGATATTAGCCGTCCGAATAGAAGCATGGTGCATTTTCAGTGATCAGTAAGTAGTTGGACAAAAGTAAAGTTAACTGTGGGGTAAGGAGTCGGTCGTCAGGAGTCAGGATTCAGTAAGAATTGCGGCAATTTACATTTCTTAAGATAGACAACAGAATTTATGTCCGACTACTTAATCAGTAATCAGTAATCAGTCAGAACTCGGAGTTGACAAGCAATCATTCATTGATCCGCCTCCCGATTCAGTTTTGAGATTATGAGTTTATTAAGTGAGATTATCCACTGATCTAAGTACAGGACAAAAAGCTTGAAAAGTAGGCGGGAGTAGGGTTTTATGAGAAATAGCACTAATCTCGAAAACCCTATGAATCAGTATAGCGCCTTAAAGCAAGCCCTTCAACCCCATCTAGGATGGCATGGTGCCA
>NZ_JAPZSO010000189.1:0-38081 GCF_027531715.1 Microcystis sp. LE19-8.1F
CTTTAAACTCTAAGACAAACATTTTACGCAGGGGGGACTTAGACAAAATCAGTATAGCACAATAAAAGTTAAGTTAACAAGATATAGTTTAAAAAGCCGTCCTAAAAGGACGGGGCTTTAACCCAAAATTTCGGTAAGCTAGACCAAAATATCCCAGGGCGTTGGCATCTTGACTAACTCCTTGAATTAAAGTGTCGTCATCTTCACTGGCAACGTAATCGCCGCGACTAACATCTTCTTCTCCTACCACCGCTTCCGTAAAATAATCGAAAGTTCCCGAATCTTTGCCTGCACCAAAGAGATTGAGAGGTTTATCTGGCAATCCCGATCGCACCTGACTCCACTTGGTAATTTTACCCTGGGCCGCAGGTTCCCAGATTTTTTTTAATTCCTCTAAAGTGATGCTATCAATCCAAGTGTTTTCTTTATTGACTGCGATGGTAAGCGCGTCAAAGGCGATCGGCAATTCGATAAATCTAATGTTATTCCGATTACAGGCTTCGATCTCATCGGTGCGAATCGGTCGCGAAGCATTGCTAATATCGGTTTTTCCAGCGCAAAACTGCCGAAATCCGCCAGTAGTACCCGAAAATTTGACGCTTATATCCGCAGACGGCTGTTTTTGTTTTTTGTATTCATCGGCGACAGCTTTGGTGATCGGGTAAACGGTGCTAGACCCATCAATAATAATTGATTTGTTTGATTGGAAGTCAACGGGAGCGCAAGCAGCTAAAACACCAGCACTAACAAAAAGAAGAGCCTTTTTGAGCAATTTATCGAGATTTATCAGCATTTATCCATCCCCTTGCTTTTCTGGGAGTCAGAAAAATCTATCTCCATCATTTCAAAAAAAATTGATTTAACACGAAACTCACCCCAAAAAGATAACAAACTTAACAGTAGCGAAAAGCAGCGGTGGCCCTGTTTGAATTCACACACCTAGATAAAAAGCTTTGTCCGGGCAATTTCTCCTCAACAGATGGTTTAAATTAAGATTTCATCCTTGAATAGATACAATGGATTTTTGTCTTGATCGATCTAAATTATTGCCAAAAGCTGTGAATTTTTAAATTAAACTTAACCGAAATTTTACCCAATCTTAACCAAAAAAATCCCCAATATTTCTAGATTTAAAAGTAATATTTGTGCCTTAAACTATATCTTGAAGAAAGTTCAACTTTCCCAATTGTGCAGGATTCTTCAACCGGAAAATTTATGATATTCTCAACTGCTACCCTAACTCGTGTGTGTGCTGTCTCCTTCGCCACGGCAGCGGCCTTAGCAGGGACGATGGGAGAAACCCTCGCCCAAACCCTGAACGGTGCAGGAGCCTCCTTTCCCGCGCCCCTATACCAGCGTTATTTTGCCGACTATAAAAACGCCACTGGTATCACCGTTAACTATAATTCCGTCGGTAGCGGTGCTGGTGTCCGGCAATTTATCGCCGGAACCGTCGATTTTGGGGCTTCTGATGCCGCTCCTTCCTCCTCGGAAAAAAGCCAGATGAAAAACGGTTTACTGCTAGTTCCCACCGCCGGAGGAGCCGTCGCTGTGGTTTATAATCTGCCGGGGGTAAATAACCTGCAAATTTCCAGGGCTAACCTCGGTAAAATCTTCAGTGGCGAGATCACTAACTGGAGACAGGTGGATCCGAAACTGCCCAACCAACCCATTAAAGTGGTGGTTAGGGCTGATGGTAGCGGTACTACGGAGATTTTTACCTCTCACCTGAGTGCTATTAGTCCTTCTTTCAAAAGTAAAGTGGGAACCAGCAAAGAACCTAACTGGGGTTTTACCGTTCTCAAAGGACCGAAAAATGATGGTGTGGCGGCCCTGGTTAAACAAACAGAAGGCTCGATCGGTTACGTTCAAGATACCTTTGCCCGCAAAAATGAAGGGGCAACCATGAGAACCGCCAGAATTCAAAATAAAGCCGGTCAATTTGTCGAACCCAGTCTCGCCCAAGCTAACAAGGCGATGGAAGGGATCAAATTTAACGCCGATTTTACCGCTAATATGGACGATCCGAGCAGTGGTTATCCGATCGTCGGGATTACTTGGTTATTAGTACCGAGAGACTACGCGGATAACAAAAAAGCGGCAGAAATTAAAAGACTGTTAACTTGGATTCTCACCACTGGTCAAGGTATTAACAATCAATTGGAATTTACCCGGATTCCCCAATCGGTGACTCAAAAAGTTTTAGCCGAAGTTAACAAAATTAAATAAATACTTTTGTATTAGTTTGAACTTGATTGTCACCGCTTTCCAGTAAGATGGAAAAAAGTTACCGGTTAACCCCATAACTAATAACTGCAAGTATTTCTTTTCTCTGGGCTGAACATTGTTCAGCCCCTACAGTTGCGTTTTCAACAACTGATAAGTGGTAATCGCTCTCTACCTTATGGCTAATTTTTCTGAACCCGTTGAGTCTTTTGATCTCTCGGCGGCCAATCTTAACGAAAGCCCCGGCACTGCGGGTTTATTCAATCGCATTTTTACGATCCTAGTCTGGATTTGTGCCGCCTCTGGTTTAATTTTTCTGCTGTGGATGGCCTGGATTGTTTTTCAGGATGCGCGGCCGGCGATCAATGAATTCGGTTGGGGATTTCTCTGGGGAACCACTTGGGATGTGAACGTCCTCAAATTTGGTGGTTTACCCTTTATTTTCGGTTCGATCGTTTCCTCGATTCTGGCTCTTTTATTAGCTATTCCCCTCAGTGTTGCCGTTGCTTTAACCACTAGCGAGAATTATTTGCCGGCAAGTGTCCGTTATCCCATCGGTTTTCTAGTGGAATTAATTGCCTCGATTCCCAGTGTAATTATTGGTTTATGGGGGATTTTCGTACTAATTCCCGTGCTTAAACCCCTGCAAGAATGGTTATTTCAAAATTTTGCTTGGTTCCCTTTGTTTAATACCCAACCTTTGGGACCAAGTATGCTGATCGCCGGTGTGATCCTAGCGATCATGATCGTGCCGACTATTTCCGCTATCAGTCGCGATGTGCTGCTTACCGTCCCCCCCGAATTACGCAGCGCCTCCATGGCCCTAGGGGCGACTCGTTGGGAAACCATCTGGCGCGTGTTATTGCCGGCGGCCAGTTCCGGTATTATCGGGGCGATTATCCTCGGTTTAGGTCGCGCTTTAGGGGAAACTATGGCGGTAGCCATGGTAATCGGTAACTCCTCGATTATTAGTCCCTCCCTCTTGGCCCCCGGTTATACTATTCCTGCTGTACTAGCCAATACTTTCCCAGAAGCTTTTGAAAAAATCCACATCGGAGCTTTGATGTATCTAGCTTTGATTCTATTTGTTATTACCTTAGCCGTCAATAGTGTAGCGGCTTTGTTAGTACAATTTATCAACCGCAATCGTTAATTTTATGAGCCAAGGAGCTTTTCCCGAAGAAGATTTACAGCAACCCCTGTCACCGTGGCGACATTTTTTTACCAACGGTCTCACGGGTTTAGCGATCGCTCTTAGTGCCATCGCCATTCTGCCTTTATTCGCTATCCTCTTTCAAATTGTCAAAGAAGGTTTACCCGGATTCAATTGGCAAGTTTTCACCTCTTTACCCGCCCCAGTTGGCTCCGATCCTAGTGTTCCCAACGGTTTCGCCAATGCGATCGTGGGGACTTTAACCATGGTCGGTTTAGCGTCCTTAGGCAGCATACCTCTGGGGATTCTCACCGGGGTTTTCCTCTCGGAATTCGCTCGGGGTTCCAAAATTGGCGGTATTCTGCGCTTTGCGATCGTGGTGTTGAGTAGTACCCCTTCCGTTATCGTCGGGGTGTTTTCTTTCGGGGTTTTGGTCTTAACTACCAAACAATTTTCCGCCGTAGCCGGGGCCTTTGCTTTGGGGGTGATTATGTTGCCGATCATCGCTTTAACCACGGAAGAGGCCCTGAAACTAATACCCATGTCCTACCGTCTCGGTTCCTCCGCTTTGGGGGGTTCCCGTTTCGATACGGTATTTCGCATTGTCCTGCCAGCAGCGATCGCACCGATTATGACCGGGATATTATTAGCGGTGGCCCGGGCCGCTGGAGAAACCGCCCCCTTAATGTTTACGGCTTTATTTAGTCAATTTTGGCAAGAAAGTCTTTGGTCGCCCACACCGGCTTTAACGGTGTTGATTTATAACTACGCTAGTTCCCCCTTTCCTGAACAAAATTCCTTGGCTTGGACAGCTTCTTTAGTCCTCATTATCTTAGTTTTAATTACTAGCCTTCTTTCCCGTTTTGTCACTCGTAAACGCTCAAATTAAGCATTTTTCTTATGATCGATTCCTCTCTCATGAACAATCCTACGTCTCTAGCTAATTCGGCGATCGAAGTCGAAAATCTTAGCTTTTTCTACGGTAGCAAAAAAGCCCTGGAAGGGGTTTCTTTACAAATACCTCAAAGGCAAGTAACCGCCATGATCGGCCCCTCTGGTTGTGGTAAATCCACTCTCTTAAAAGCCCTCAATCGTATCGGGGAATTAGAGGGGCAAGTGACAGTTAAGGGGAAAGTTAGGTTTTTTGGCCAAGATATCTACGCCCCCAAAGTTAACCTTCATACCTTACGGCGACAGGTGGGCATGGTGTTTCAGCGCCCTAACCCTTTTCCCGCTAGTATTTACGATAATATTGCCTATGGTATTAGAATTTATCGTTCCGCTAGTCGCAGTGAATTAGATGGGATTGTGGAATTAGCTTTAAAAGGGGCCGCTCTTTGGAATGAAGTTAAAGATCTGTTGAATAAATCCGCTTTAGGATTATCGGGAGGACAACAACAAAGATTGTGTATTGCTCGCGCTTTGGCGGTAAAACCAAAAGTATTATTAATGGATGAACCTTGTTCGGCTTTAGACCCCCTTTCTACCCTCAAAGTCGAGGAATTAATCCATGAATTGAAGCAACAATACACGATCGTCATTGTCACCCATAATATGCAACAGGCCTCTAGGGTATCCGATCGCACGGCCTTTTTTAATGCCGATGAAACCCGCGTCGGTCGTTTGGTGGAATTTGACACCACCCAGAAAATTTTCACCGATGCAGTTAATCAACAAACTCGCGATTATGTAGCCGGTAGATTCGGTTAATTTGTCTTGTCAGAATTCAGGAGATAGCTATCAGTGATCAGTTATCAGTTAAGCTAAGACGTATTTAAACTGCTTATTCTTGGATTAGCCGAATCTCCTCCACCCCCCCTTGCCCCCCCGACCCCCCCGATGTCGGGGGGGCAGGGGGGGTGGGGTGTGGGGTTTTACCCATTTTCAGGTGGTCAATTACCTAATTTTCAGGGAAAAAATCCCTAAATTTTCCCCCCAATCACTCCAATGGTAGGCACTTTTTCAGGGAAAAAAAGTCTAAAAGCCTTATCCAACAAGGTTTTTAGATTTATTCAGCCAACCCTAATTCTTTCATCTGTGGGGGTGAAAATTTTTTCATCGGGACTGACTCCTAGCCCCACCAACAAACTTTTTCAGCAAACCCTAGGGGGGAAAGGGGAATAGGATGTCTGCCACTAATAAAGAAAAATGGTATTAGACTCACAGTTTCAATAGACCTCCTGCAAAAGTAAGTTATCGAGGCGCTATCGGGTCAAAATATCTAAAAGCTCCGATAAATTGGACATAATCTCAGGTTTTATGGATAGGATAGTTGTCTCTTGTCTTTTTTCTCCTCGGAGTCTCCTGTCTCCTTACCTAAGGTCAGATTTTTGATTTTTGCAGGAGAGCTAATCAATGTGCATGGTGCGTTCCCCAAAATCGATCGCTGGAGCAGTAGGAGACACATTAGGGAACGCACCCTACAAGATTGCGATCGCACTGGATTGACACAGCTAAAATAGTGCATTAGCTTTTTGACTTAAATCCTTGCTAGACTTAGATTATAGCAGTTTTACCAAGCAACATTGTAGTCGTGTCAGTCCACTACGGCGATGGCGATCGCACTCGATAAAAAATCCGGCTCTTCGTGTTTATGTGTGTTAAGATTTGTCAAGAGTTAAGGCAAGCCAATAGCTTAAGCCGAAAGTTATCAAAATTGGCAAATCCATAGCCTATCTTTTAATTAACTTGATTTTTGTATTTATCCCCTCAATCATTCCATATAAGGCGCAACAACAAGACCTCGTTTAGTGTCCCAAAGTATAAATCTTAGTTCTCTGTTCTCAGCCACTTTGGAGTAAAGCCAATAAGCAGTACACAAACGACCACTTGCACCACACACAACTTCAGGTATATTTGGTCTCACTCCAAATTTCTGAGGGACAGGTAACCACCCTTTGCGAATTAGTTCTTGTCTGTAAACAGAGTAAAGAGGCATAGAATCTGTAGGTGTCTCAATTGTTTGAGCAAGTACTTCAAGTGATTTTGTAATGCAAAGAATATTCAAAAGTAAAATAATTAATACTTTATCTCTCATGATTAAAGCTTGAAAAGTAGGCAGGAGTAAGGTTTTATGAGAAATAGCACTAATCTTGAAAACCCCTATAACCCAGTATAGCGCCCTAAAGCAATCCCTCCAACCCCATCTAGGGGTGCTATCCAGTGCCTTCGGTATCGCACTTTAACCCACAGTTTCCATCAATGTGCATGGTGCGTTCCCCAAAAATCTATTGGTGGAGCAGTAGGACTTGCATCAGGGAACGCACCCTACGGCAATGACTGACGGGAGCCAGCAATTAATTTCTAATTTTAAGCACTTGCATAGGAGTCAAACGTCTTTGCTCTGTCCTGTCAAAATCTTGATCAAAACTCACAATAGTAGCTTTTTCAAGCTCGGCAGCAACATATTGGTAAGCATCATCAAAATCCAAGCGAAAGAGATCTATTATTTCTACGACTCTCTTCATTTGGTTAGCAGGAATACTGACCAGTACAACACCAGCATCAATCAAAACGTCATCCACAAATTTGATAAAAACGTCTCTTTGATTCAGCCGATTACAGATCACCCCGATAGAATGTAAAGTAAAATCAGTCATACACATATCAGAGGGCGAGAGCGTATCAAGTAGCTCCGCAACAACCTCCGCCTGTCCCTGTCCTAATAAGCGTTCTAGCCAAATATTCGTATCCAGAAGAAACACTAGCCATTTCTCCATTCAACTGCAAGATTCTGTAACTCAATTGATGTGTAATCGGTTTTAAGCATCCCTGCCCAGTCTTGACGGAGTTTACGTTTTATAGGTTGGTTAGATTTACTTAAAAGTGACTCTACAAACGTTTGTACTTCAACCTTTAACTGGGGCGATAATTGTCTCACCAGTTCTTCTAGTGATTTTGCTGATGTACTCATGTGTTTTACCAATTCAACTTTTTGTAGTAGTTGATAACTGCTCTTACCACCACTCTAGCATAGGATTTGATGAGAAATAGCACTAATCTTGAAAACCCATATAACCCAGTATAGTGCCCTAAAGCAAGCCCTCCAACCCCATCTAGGGGTGCTACCCAGTGCCTTCGGTATCGCACTTAAACCCACAGTTTCAATCAATGTGCATGGTGCGTTCCCCAAAATCTATTAGTGGAGCAGTAGGAGCCATATTAGGGAACGCACCCTAAGGCTACTAGAGCAGCAATTATTGTAGGTTGGGTTGACGCAAGGAAACCCAACAAAGAGTAACCTTTGGGGTGGTTGGGTTGCGCTTTTTCAAGCGAATTGAGCTATTTTCGACCCAGTATTGTTTCGCTCAACCTAACCTACGAGGCGATGCGATCTGCTACGCAGTGCCTTCGGCATCGCACTGTTGGTTTGAAACCTAACGACCGAGTTCAGGGGCGGAGCGTTAGCGGAGTACCCTGGAACCGGTTATTGGACGGCTTTCCGCGATATCTTGATAGGCTCCGGCTGATCCAATAAGTGATGTTTGGCAACGATCAGGCCATCAACCGAAAATGTTTCGTCCAGGTCGACCTCGGCCAATATCGAATACCCTAGGGAGAGCAACCTCTCAAGACAACGATTGTGGAGTGAGTTCGAGTGCGTGGATATAAAGACGAAATCCACCTTTCCCTCCGACAGCATTTCCCTCGCCCCATCGAGCATAGCTAGCTCATATCCTTGAATATCAGCATGGAGAATATTCAGATGCCCGATTCCATGTTCAGCGCAGAATGAATCAACCGATATAGTCTTGGGATTGTCTTGTGGGTTAGAATCGACTCGTGCTTGCGTGAAGTGTCCGCGTCTCTTATTGAGACGAAAATTTGTCTTGCCGCTAAGGAGATTTCTGATCTCCGGTTCAACCAGATAGCATTTGGCATTTGGGCGTTGTTGAAGAAGTGATAAAGAATAAAAGGCCCAGTAAGCTCCAAGTTCAAGCATGTTGCAGTCTTCTGGTAGCAGTTGAATGATCGCCTCAAACACCCGCTCTTCTTGAGGTTCGTGAACGCCCCTGTTTTCGATTAACATGTTGAGGACACCTGCTCCGTAATATCCAATTGCACTTACTCTTACACCGTTGTGCATTGTAATCGTATAACCATCTAGTTCGCCGGCGTTGTGACATCTCGGAATTTCGGCATTATCAGGAGACGAAACCACATCATCTATCCTTCGGCGCCAACCGGTACTGACATTTCCGACCTGGTTCTTTGCTGTTCTTGATGATGTCAGTAGCATCTTCCAGCGGACAGATTGAAGGATAGCAAGCATCTGAGGTGATAACAGTTGCTTCATTAGGGATTTTAATCGCATTGTGAGTGTGTTGATCGCCTTCATAATTCTCCTGAAGTTCTTTCGATGCGGATTGCCAAAAACCTTGTTTAACTAAATTCCTGACAATTTAGGCTAATTCTGGCGACGATTATTCGATCTGACCGCACCCCTTGACAAAAATTTATCATTATTCGATTCGTTTAATTGTCGAGGCCTTCTGTAAAGATTTTTTACTGGGAAATCCACACCCACCAACAAACTTTTTGCCGCAAACCCTAATTCAACCTTTTGCTCCTGTACTTTTAGCAGCACAGGAGCAAAGTTGAAAATAAAAATTAATAACTGTCCTCATCGATGATAACTTCCACGGGAATCACTTCTTCTAACACTTTTTCCTGCATTTCTTGGCGACGAATTGGTATTTTGGTTTTTTCCAATTCAGGTAAAGCGACTAATTCCCGTTGTTTTTCCCGGACAGTATTGGGTAACAACATCGGTAAAGGTTCGGGAGTTTCTAACCAGTAGCTGGCCACTGGTAGAGTATGTTCTAAATCTTCCAATAAACGGGGAATAATCATCACCGCGTGCAGTTCACCGATTTTCTCTGCTTCCCGCATTCCCGCATCAATGGCTACGGCCACATTAGCGACGGAACCCCGGATAATGGCCGTACACAAACCATCCCCAATCGTTTCGTAGGAAGCTAACTGTACATCGGCCGATTTTAACATGGCATCGGCTGCCCCCACCATAGCAGGAAAACCCCTGGTTTCCAAGAGACCGATCGACATATTGCTCAGTTTGCTGAAACCCCGTTGACTTTGGGCAATTTCGGCTAAACGGCTACCAATTGGGAAAATTACCTCTAAATTGGGCATCGGTCGGGGAATAACCGATTTAGATACCAATTGTCCGAACTGTGCGGCGGTTTTTGCCCCTTCTTCCACTGCTAACCGCACATCGGCAATATTACCACGCACGATCGCCGTACAGTGACCACCGCCAATTTTTTCGTAACCCACGAGGGTAACTTCTGCCGATTTTAGCATCATATCCGCTGTCCCGACGATCGCCGGAAAGCTGAGGGTAGAGACTAAACCCAAGGCACTATCTTTGGGGTGACGCTTGGTTTTCATCGTCCTTTGACCGGGGTTAGTTGTGGACGAGGGGGGAATGCTTCCATTAACTCTTAATCTAGACATTGAAGATAAACTTGCCCTAACAGGTACGAAGGGGGTGATTGTCAGCTATCCTGTTACTATCTAGTCTATCCTGTTAACCTTAATTGCTATTGAAGATTTTTGAGGGATTAGATAAATTTTAGTTATTGTAGCTTGATCAAGTTGTCTATGACAGAACAGCCTCGCAGTACAGATGATCGAATCAGCGAAACGGAAGCGACCGAATTAATGCGCTCGCTGCTTCATAAGGAAGGAAATTGGGTGAATTGGGGGCAAAAATGTCAAAAACTGCAAAAAGCTGGCTACGATTCCCAGTTAATTTTTGAACAAACCGGGTTTCAAAATGCCCAACAAAATTTAATTATTGTCGCTGCCCAAGTTTTTGAGAGTTTAATCAAAGCGGGGGCAGATGAAGATTTGTTAAGTTACTACATCGGGCCGCGCAGTGATGTGCTATACGAATTACGGATTCTCAACCAAGAACAAAGATTGGGGGCAGCGAAATTAGCGGCAGAAAAAAGGATTGAGGTGGCCGAAGCACACGATATCGCCAAAGCTATCCAGGATTTTTCCCGTTTATCCCAGATTCCCAGTGAATTTACCCGTCATCCTGGAGATGCGATCGCTTATCAGTGTTGGAAACGGGGCAAACAAAAGCGAGATTTAGCCGAAAGAGCGAAATTAATCGCTAAAGGTTTGAAATTTGCCCATTCTGACTCGGCCAGACAGGCGATCGAGTCCTTACTACAAGATTTTACCGTTACTCCCTCCCGTAGCGCACCGTTGCTACCCGTCCATCGTTTACAGGATGAGGACGAATTAGCCAGAATTATTCCTTTAGTAGGAAGATTTCCGGTGACGGTAACTGATATAAAACACACAGAAAGTCTGAGCGTCGAGGAACCTTTTCGACTGGTAACGGTGGGGGATAAACAAACAATCGTGCCTCTCCCCGGTTGGCAAGCAATTCTAAAGGCGATCGATCCTGTAGCGATTTTATGGCCTAGCGATCAATTACCTCGATCGATTGCCACCAGGTCCGAGGAAGTGTTATTAGTGATCGATCGAGTTTTGGCCGAATGGGACGTGAACAATTATTATCTAGTAGAGAGAGATAATTCCGTCTCTTTACAATGGTTTGATAGTCCCCCCGATGTCACCATCTTAGGTCAATTGGTCTTGATTTTAAGAGCCAAAAATATCCTCGATGAAGAAAACATCACCGAACCCTGGCAAATGGACGACTAAATCAGTTATCAGTTATCAGTAACCAGTGATCAGGTTTAAGTTTAAGCTATTAGTTATGAGTGGGAACAAGAAAATAGATAAACTGATCACTGAATCCAATAAAACTGGTCACTGCTAACTTGTAGCTGACAGCATAACTTAAGAAACTAAGGGACATTTTTCAAGGAAAAAGTAACAAAGCGGACAAAGGAGACAGGAGACAGGAGACAGGAGACAAATTTACCATACTTTTGCCTTTTGCCTTTTGACTCTTGCCTTTTTCTGGCTGATAACTGATAACTGATAACTGATAAGTGATAACTGAATATATGCGTGCAGTAATTTGTGGATATTATGGGAGAGGAAACGGAGGAGATGAGGCATTATTAGTGTCTCTATTGCAGATGTTGCCGTCAGCAATTAAACCTATTGTTTTGTCAAATAATCCAGCAGAAACCAGTCAACGTTATGGAGTGGAAACCTGTCCTAGTCGGGATTGGTGGCAAGTTTTGCAAACTATGAAAAAAGCGGATATATTTATCTGGGGTGGCGGCAGTTTAATGCAGGATGTCACCAGTTTTGCCAGTCCAATGTATTACGGTGGTTTAATGGCTCTTGCTCAATTATTGGGCTTAAAAACTATTGCTTGGGGCCAGGGAATTGGACCATTAAATAGACCTTTTACTCGTTGGTTAACCAAAAAAGTCTTACAACAATGTAGTTTAGTTACTGTGCGCGATGATATATCGGCTCATTTAGTCGCTGATTGGGGTATTCGTCCCATTGTTGCCCCGGATCCAGTATGGGCTTTAGAAGCTCAATCAGTCAAGGGATTATCGGATTTACCTGCCCCAAGAATCGCCGTCAATTTACGTCCCCATCCCCTATTAACCCCGGCAAAATTAGATAAATTAACCCAAGCTTTAATTGATTTACAAACCAGTACGGGGGCGTTTATTCTCCTAGTCCCTTTTCAAAAGTCGCGGGATTTGCCCCTCTGTGAAGCTGTAGCCCGTCAATTAAGGGAAAATTATCAAATCATTAGTTTAGAGGACCCAAGACAGTTAAAAGGCGTATTTCGTGGGGTAGAAATGGTGATCGGAATGCGCTTTCATAGTTTGATTATGGCCGCGGCAGAAGATTGTCGTTGTTTTGCCCTTAGTTATGATCCGAAAGTGTCGCGATTAATTGCCGAAGTACCGATGCCGGGTTGGGAATTAGATCAGTTACCAGAGGCAGTTAATGATATTAGTAACACTTGGATTAATTTTTATGCCAATGGAGAGGCATTAACCAGCGATCGCAAGCATTTTTTAATCGATCGAGCTTTAATTCATAGAGAAATTTTGTTTAGATTGGTGAGCTAATTTTTATGTCGAGTGCCATTACCGAAGCGATCACGACTATTGCCTTGGCTGAGACAAGATTTAATCTCTCCTTAACAGAAGATGGGGCATTTTTCCCCGAATGGAAAAGTGATTTACTGGCCCTATCTAGCCATGAGAAAAAGAGTTTAGATGAACTAATACAAAGGTATTTATACCAAAGATCGGCGGGACAGTTATTAGAAAAAACCGTGACTTTATTGTTAGTTTCTCCCTTACTAGCGATTGCGGGTTTTTACGATCCGCCTTTGCGAGTACGCGCAGAGGAATCGGTAAGCTTAACCGTCGATGATGGGGAAGAAATACTATCGGGTAGAATCGATGTGTTAGTCTGGTTAAATCAGTTTTGGATGGTAATTGTAGAATCCCAAAAAACCGCCCTATCGGTTTGGACTGCCTTACCGCAAACCTTAGCCTATTTGATGGCTAATCCCCAGCCCGAAAAACCTAGCTTTGCCATCGTCACCAATGGAGATGATATTTTATTGGTCAAATTGAGAGCTAATGTCCATTATTATGCCCTATCTAGGGTATTTGCTCCCTTTATTTCCAGAGAAGAACTATATAGGGTTTTGCAGATTTTAAAACACATCGGCGCAGCGATCAAATAAAATCAAGATTAGAAATTAAGTAAGTGGTTCTAATTAAATAGAAGATAGATTTTGCCTTCGATCCCCCCTTGATCCCCCCTTATTAAGGGGGGTATCTATCTACTTATTAGCGAGGAAAAACCTAACCAGAAGAATTTTTAGGTGAATCCTAATTGAGATGGGAGTCTTTGGGAATAACATCCAAACCGAGGAGAACCTTTTGGGTATTGGACATATCACCGATAATTCTTTGTAGGGGTGGAGGAAGTTGTTTGACTAAAGTAGGAGTTACGAGAATTTTATCCTGTTCCGCTAATTGCGGCTGTTCGAGAACATCAATTATTTCTACCGTATAAAGACCGGATAACTCCTCGCGACAGATCCGAAAAATATTAGCGATCGCCCTCTGGGATTTACTTGAATCGCCCATAATATAGAGTTTGAGAAGATATTGACTCATGATTGCGTGTTATTGAACAGTTTAATGTTGCTGAGACCGATATAGTATTTACGATAGAAAGAGACGAGATAACCCATCAATTCCAGGACCATGAGACGACCTTCGCTAACGTAGGCCTGCGCTTTGGCCAGGGTGACATCCTGATTTTTTTGGCGTAGGGTGGTGGTATGAATATCCACCACATCGCGAGGACTAGCTTTTAAGAATCCTAACTTATCGGCCAAGCTTCGCAGTCGTTCCGATAGATTATGTTCCACTTTGTATGCTTGTTCTTCTAAAGCTAAATCTAATAACTCTCCGTAATTTTGGACTAATTGTTGAAAAATATCGGGAATACTCTGCCTTATTGCCTCAGAACCGAACATTTTCGCCGTGATGCTAGTTTGTCCTCCCTTGATTAACTGTTCCAGTTCGCGAAATTCTTCTTCCTGTTGTTGATGTTTAAGATTGAGTACATATTGCTGACGCTCGATCGCCACACGAATTTGATAGACTAAAAGACTACTATCGATATTATTTAACTGAATATAACCGTCAGCACCCAGTTGAAAGGCTTTAACGACTAATTTCTCATCATTGCTAGTAGTTTGAACCACTATCGGTATAGTAGAGGCTAATTCTCTGGTTTTGACTAGGATATTTAAACCAGGGGGGACAGAGATTTCCAAGCTTAAGAGGATGAGATCAAATTTCTCCCCTGCCAGTTTTTCGGCAGTTTCCTGTAGATCCTGAGCTTGGGTGAGGGTAAAAGTCAACCCCTCGGCCAGGGAACATTGGGGGGCCTTTAACAGCAATCTCTGGATTAATTTAACAGTCGTCGGTTCGTCCTCTATCAATAAAATTCTACAGAGGTCCCTAGTCATACTAAATCCTGTTTAAAAAGTATAGGAGAGTGGGGAGCGGGGAGAGGGGATTAAAACTGTATATTAACGCTTTAAGAGCCATGGCTGAGAATTATTAATTATTTGCCCTAAAATAGCCAAAATTTCTCGTATAGACTTGATAATTCTTCTCCTGTTTGTGCGTCCATATATCCGCACTGTACGGCAAAATCTAACCATGTTTGTGTTTCCGCCGCCTCCCCTTCACTATCATTGAGTTTGGCAATAAATGCGGCTTGGTATCTACGTTTACGCCATGCCTCCGCTAGATTAGCACAAACAGAACGAGAAGACCGTCGAATTTGGTCAGTTAGAGCATATTTTTCTTCTTTAGGAAAATTTTTCGACAATTGAAAAATTTTCCTAGCTGCAGAGAAGGCTTTTTGATAGGACTTCCCATCTTTATGGCTTCTAATTGGCTCAGTTGACATTTTTCGCTGCACTTAAGCTTCTAGCTAAATTATATATCTCCCTTCTCCCTTCTCCCCTCTCCCTTCTCCCCTCTCCCCCTCTACAATAATTACTCGCAGCCAGAAATACGTTGGGTAGTATCATACTTTGTGCTTTTTGTCAAAAAAACTTTTTTTTTGCAATAAAACTACATAAAAAAAAGATCATCATTGCTGGTGAAATTGACTGATTTAACCGTCTTAATTAGGATCACCTTCTAAGTGTGGCAAGGGTTTCAACTATTGCTGCTCAAAAAAGCACAAAATAACCCACTATGAAATTCTATCAAATCGCTGTTACCATGATAACATCGTTGTTAAATAAAAATCTTTCTCAATTAATTCTTAAGAATTTGTAAATATTGCGGAATGTTAATTTAAATATTCTCAAGTTTTTGCCGTCAATAAATAATTTTTGCTTATCTTTGTCGAAAAATAGAACTCCTGCAAAAATCCCACATCTACCATTGGGTTAGGAGTCAGTATTCTCCGAGTCAGTATTCTCCGAGTCAGTATTCTCCGAGTCAGTATTCAGGAGATTGTTTTTATTTATTCTCCCATCTCCCATCTCCCATCTGCTATTTTGACTCGATTCGGCGAATTGCCACCACTGCCGGCCGGGGAGGTTGATTAACTTGACCACTGGGCCAATTCGACCCTAGGGGGACTTGTCGTATTTGTTCAAATTCCTGCCCATTAGTGGTTTTAAGGGCAAATTTGCGGTTTTCAAAGGCAAAATCCCGACGAATTCCCCCCGCTTCCCCCGGATGCTGTACTGCCAAAAATAACGTCTCTTGGTCGGGAGTAAAGTACAATCCCGTTAATTCCGCATCCATGGGAGCGATAGCAAAAGGATAGGGATGCTCTTGACCCTTGGCAAACACCCAAGCGCTATTATTGCCAAAAATCCCCAATAAATCCCGTTGACTAACCGGGACACCCTGGGGATAACGAGTTTTTATCTCTCGATTTAACCCACCCGTAGAAATATCGCTAACCATCCAGAGATTTCCCTGTTTATCGAACGCGAGGTTATCGGGATTAGAAAAACCCTCACCTTTCTCTGTCGGTTCCCCTCCGTAAGCGACCACATCCCAACGAAAACTTAGGGAAGCAGCATCATTATTATCTTCCCTTAAGCTGATAATCCAACCAAATTCGTAGGGTATTTCGCCATTTGGTCCTTTAAATATCTCCTTATCGGCTCCTCCCTCCGCTTCACTGGGACTACCAGAGGTAAAGGTCATATATAAAGTGCCATTCTCGTCCACTTCCGTATCTTCCGGGCGACCAGTACAAGTGACCCCAACGGCGTTAGCGGCAAAATGAGCATCGATGAGAATTGCTCCCTGTTTTTCCGTCCCATTACCCTCATACAGGTCTGCGAGGGTCTTATATTTAGCTTTGTAGGCCAGAATCTCCTCATCGTCCTTAAATAGCAGTAATTTAGTCTCATTGACCGTTCTTTCGGGATTCGGCAAAGCTACCACCCCATCCCCGCGACTGGCGGCAATTTGACTCGGTAGGACGGGATTTATCTCCGTGTCGGGATTTAAGGGTATCCAATAACCGGTTTGATCGGGGTTGAATTTCGCCCCGTAGAGCATTCCTTTTTCTAGGAGTTTTGAGTTATTTTTGTCTTTAATATCGCTAATTTTGTCCTCGGAGACGAATTTATAGATATGACCGCCTCTGCGATCGCATCCTGAATAAACCGCCAAGGGTTGCCCCGTTTGAGCGAGAAAAGCGACCGCTTCATGGCGAAAACGCCCTAACCAAGTGTGTTTTGTGCCGTAATCGTCGGGATTGGCAGGATCCACCTCCACCATCCAACCGTATTTATTTCCCGCTAACCCAAAGACGTTACCCCGGCCATCCACTTCCCCACTATTGAGAATAAAGGGGGTAGTATCCGGATCCAAAGAGGAACCATCTTTTAACACTACCTCCGTCACTTGTTCTTGAAAGTTCTCCTCGGCACTAAATACGGTTCCCCAAGGAGTTGTTCCCCCAGCGCAATTTTGAAACGTTCCGATAATTTTTGCCCCTAATCCGTCATCGTAGCCAAGTTTATCAATTTTGGTAAAAATTGCTACAGCAGGACCGGTCGCTTTCAGGTAATGACCGTCCTTTAGTCCAGAAATACCGGTAATGCGGCGATCGGCGTTACTATAGGTACGTTGCCATTTTCCCGTTTGATCTTTAGCGAGGGAAATTACGCCAATTCCCTGATCAATTAAGCCTTCTAGGGATATTTCCTCGATTTTTGCCTTTAAGCTGGCATCTTGCAGGCGATAGGCGGCAATTTCACCCTTTTCGTTGGTTTTTTCTCGTACTTCCTTGACGGGTAGGGTTTTACCAATCACTTGTTCAAAGGTTTGTAGCCAAGTACGACCACTGATATATTCAAAATTAACGGTTAGATAACCTTGACCCGGACTGGTTTCGATAAAAGATAGATAATCATTGTTATAACCGAAACGGGAATCACCCACTTTATCTCCCCACTGCGCCAGCACATCAGATGTGAATCCTTGAGGAAGAACGAGATCATCTAGGACTGTATAGGTTTGATAGGCACTTTTTTGGCTTTCATCGCTCATGCCGTCAATTTTTAAGGGAATCGGCAGTTTGACTGGGGCAAAGTTGAAGCCGAAACTATTAGCAGCGATCGCAGGACTGCTAATCAGAGAGGAATATTTTTTCTCTTGCAGACTGAAAAAAGAGACACCGGCAGTCGCAGTTAAAAAGGTGAGGAAATTACGGCGAGAAATACTCATATTTTCAGAAATAAAGTCAAAACTGGTGTTCAGACCTTGATTAGGTTAAATTTTATTACATAAACTTGACATAGGGATTATATATTATCCAAGTTATGACTAAGTTAACAGCCAGTTAAAAGTAATCAGTAATCAGTGATCAGTAATCGGTGCAAAGACAGTAGAAAACTGCCATTTAATACTGCTCGCTTAATCCATACTGCACACTTAAAACTCAAATCTGATAACTGATAACTGATAACTGATAACTGAATAATCGCTTTGGTTGTCGCTATTTTGGGTGGTGCGGCTAAACTTTTTGGGGTTTTTCCCTCCCATTAATCCTTTGATAAAATTCCTTGTAAAAAAGCGGTAGTTTTTAAATCAATACCTGTAATTGCCGTGCCGACAACTACCGAATATGCACCAACTTCTAGGGCTTTTTTGGCTTCTGTTGGAGTCGATATTCCTCCTTCACAGATAACAGGAACTGATAACTTATTAACTAATTCTTCTAGGAAAGAAAAACTCGGCGGCTGCAGATGTTTAGTTGCTTCTGTGTAACCGTAAAGAGTTGTACCGACAATATCAGCACCGGCTGCCACGGCATAAATAGCACTTTCAATCGAGTCTATATCTGCCATGACTAATTTACCGGTTTCCCGATGAATACGATCGATAATTGTGGCTAAATTTTCATCATTAGGACGCTTTCTGGGGGTAGCATCCAAGGCAATTATATCGGCACCCGCATCGGCAATGGCCAGAGCATCTTGATATTTGGGCGTAATATATACCGAACAATCGGGATAATTGCGTTTCCAGAGTCCAATTATTGGTATATCCGGCAATTGTTGACGGGTGGCTTTCAGATGAGCGGGACTATCAATTCTTACCCCACAAGCACCCCTATCCACACAAGCATGAGCCATGGCGGCAATAATTACAGGATCGTGCAGAGATGACTCCACTGGCGCTTGACAGGAGACGATTAAACCCGATTTTAAGGTTTCTATTCGCATAAATTGGGGTGTGGGGAGTATTGTCAGTGAACAGTGAACAGTAAACAGTAATCAGTGAAAAAACTCAAATCTGATAACTGATAACTGATTTTGGACTTAGATTACTTATAAGCAGCAATACACTGTTCGACTAAAGCAGTTACTGCGTCCACATCTTTCCAACCGAGAATTTCTGTGACTTTTTTCTCTAGATTTTTATAGGTTTTGAAAAACTCGGCGATTTCGTCCAAGCGATGGGGAGAGACATCTTTGAGAGATTTTACCTCTGCATAACGGGGATCTTTAGCGGGAACACAGAGAATTTTTTCATCGCGATCACCACCATCGATCATTTCTAACATACCAATGGGACGCGCTGTAATCACACAGCCGGGGAAAGTAGGCTGATCCATGATCACCATACCATCTAAAGGATCGCCGTCATCGGCGAGGGTATTGGGAACAAAACCATAATCACAGGGATATTGTACCGAAGAATAGAGAACGCGATCGAGAGCAAAGGCGTTTAAATCCTTATCAAACTCGTATTTATTCTTACTACCGGCGGTAATTTCCACTAAAACGTTAATTAAACCGGGTTTCGGTTGGGCAGGAATGCGCGATAAATCCACAAGCTTTCTCCAAATACAAGACAATAGCGCCTTTAGAGTCACCTAAAAGCGCAAGCAAAGTTAAAACACACTTTGATTAACTCCGATCCAAATTTTACCCATAAGGGGGATCGGGACGAAGAAAAAAAATTTTATCTTGGCAATCGTCTATCTCAATTCTGTCACCTCATTTGCCTCGTTAGGGAGTAGGATGTGTTACCGGTAAGGGGTTCTTCGGTATAGTTAGGCGTGGAGTTATATCCAATCGCTAACAAGGGTAACGTTAGGGTCAGAATTGCGATCATGGTTCCGAGTAAATTGGCCCACCTATGACTAGGAGGTTCGGAAGTCTTCCCTGACGGGTTGCTTGATTCCATAAAGGGGTCGTTTTGAACTCGACAAGTAAAGAATATGAGAGACATATAGAGCAGTCAGCTATCGGCCTTGAGCTTTTAGCAAATTACTGCTATTTTTTGCTTTTGAGCTTGGTTAACGTCTCGTTAAAAAGCGAAACATTAACAGCAATACTCTCCCTACTAATTATATTTTACCCATTTTTTTCCAGGAGTTCACTCTGATACTTTTCTTGACGATCTCTCCAGATCATGGTCTGTTGGTTTTTGTCCATGTCATACTAAATCAGTTTTTAATAACTGGATTTAGTATCAATCCACAAAAAAAAATGTCTGAAGGGCTTAAATATTAAGCGATCCAAACATTCTTTCATTGCAATCGGAGGGTGATATTGACTTTATGTCTTAACTTCGAGCTTACGATAGAAAGCTGGCTGTTAATGTAGCCTATTTAACCAAAATATCGATTTTTTGCTGATTTATCGGGAGAAAAAATGACCTGTTCTTAGAAATTATCCGAGTTTAGAGATAATTTGTTAGCTAATCTCCCAATAGGCCCGGCCGCAGAGACCAGCAAGGCATCCGTCAGGGACGGCGATTAGGGCAAGTGGAGTTAATCTACCAATATAGATATCATAACTCGATCGAGGGAGAAAAACCAAGATTCTGCGAGAAAATTGCCGATTTATCCCGGCCAAGATTACTGCTCAGATCGCCCCAGATGATGCCGTCGGTCATTTTTCAGCGAGAAACCACCTCGCTAGGGGATTCCGATTCTAGGGGGAGAGAGGGTTTAATTACCCCGTGTTTTGTCTCCTCCGGCGTTACTTGACGGATCACCTCCAAAGCTTCCTTGATCATTACCGCCATGGGAACCGCGACAATCACCCCCAGTAAACCGCCCACTCGCGCCCCCGTCAAGACCGAGACTAACACCCAAAAGGGATTTAACCCGGTGACACTGCCCAAAATCCGGGGAGCAATGCCGTTTTCGACAATTTGCTGCACCACTACAGCCACGGCTAAAACTTGCAGAGCTAAACCAATATCGCGCAAAGCTAGTAAAGCTGTCACCGTGACAATGCCGACAGTTCCCCCAAAAGGGATTAAAGCGATGGTGCCAATCAAAAGGCCGAATAGGAGACCAAAAGGGACTTTAATCGATAAAAAGGCCGTGACTAATCCCAAGGCCATGCAGGTGGCACAAATTACCTGTCCGACAAAGTAATTCTGAAAACTTAAGCGTAGGGTTAGGGAAAAGGGTTGTTGGACGGGTTTGGGCAACCATTGGATAATACTCCTCCAGATATCGGGACTGTGGAGAAGTAGATAAAAGGTGAGGATAATGGTTAGCAGCACATCAAGCACCCGCACCACGGTAAAAACGGTGAGATTAAGGGCTAAATTAACGCTTCTTCCCGCTAGAATTTGCAATTCTGCCCCTAAACGACTGTTAAACTGAGCGATCAGACCATCGAAACTGATCGGAATCGGTAGATTCATCGTGTCGATTTTGGTATCTAGTTGCATCAGTTGGCGCTGTCCCGAGTCTAACCATTCCGGCAATCTGTTGACAAATTGCTGTGCTTGGGTGAAGACTAGGGGAACTAGGGTGATTCCCACGGCCACAAAAATTAAAATCGTGATCAGGGAAACCACGATCGCAGCTAAACCCCGTTTTAATCCCTGACGTTCCAACCAAGTCACTGGATAACCCAAGAGAAAAGATAGAACCGCCGCTATCAGTAAAATAACAAATAAAGATTCAAAATAGCCAAAAATTGCCGATAATGCCCAGGCATTCAGAACTATAAGTGGTGCAGCTAGAGCAATCACCAGTAAGCGAGATAAAGAATTCAGAGATTGCCACCACGTCTGAACCCAATTGCGTTTCGGGGGGACGACTTTAACTTCCACCATGAAGCCTCTTAAAAGGGTTGTTTCAATACTTGTATTCTGACAGATCGAAGCCTAACCCGCTAACTCCAAAAGGGAAAGTGGGTGGTGGGGTAGTGGAGCATTTGGCTGAAATTTCCCTAAACCCCTAAATCCCTATCACCCTATCTCCTGACTCCTGAATTCTGCCTCTGCGAGAGATTAACTTGCTTGGGAAGAGACAAAACCCGATAACTCGCGGAAGCGGATCTCATCGCGGTGGGGATCGGCGCGACTAACTTGTACTTGAAAGCGATCGCCTAAAGATACCGAACGCTCAAAACGATGGGGTAATTCTAACCCCAATTCCTCCAATAAAATCAAGCCTAAATTTTCCTCTTCCCGCAGCCAGCGTAAAACCAAAGCTTGCCAGACTTGATCTCCCTGTCGTCGCAAAAATTCCAAACTCCAATAACGATTAGTTTGTCGTTCCACCGAGGTGGCTTCTTGGGCCGAACTAGCGACACTATAGAGAATTTCCTGCATTCTATCCCGGGTAAAAGGCAGTTGATCGCCCCGGAGATGGGCTTTTAGTTGAAAATGGGTCAAAAGGTCAGTATAACGGCGAATTGGCGAAGTTACTTGGGAATAGGTATTCAATCCCAGACTAGCATGACGGTTAGGAATCGTCGTCATCTCACTGCGCGGCATACAGCGACGCAAGGCACAGGAACGCACAGGGCCCGCGGGTAGTAAAATTAACTCCTCATCGGGGGGTAATTCCGGTTGTGGTTGTCCCCGGAAAGGCACGGGTATCTCGTGTTCCTGACAGTAGCGACCGGCGATTTCTCCAGCTAAAATCATCATTTCCGCCACTAATTGCCGAGATGGGGAAACTTCCTGCAATTCTACGATAATTTCGTCGTTATCCTTCACCTTAATGGATGATTCTGGCATTTGGATGTTAATCGATCCCTGAGATTTGCGCCATGCGTGGCGTTGTTTTGCCCAACGGTTGAGAATCCTCACTTCCGGTTCATGCTGCAGATCCAGATGTAACATTTCGTCCACATCTTCGTAGGTGAGGCGATAGGTAGGTTTAATTGTACTAGGATGGATCCGATAATCGGCGATCGCCCCCGTTTCATCGAGGATTACCCCAAAACTCAAGGCAGGACAAAGTTTACCCTGTATCAAACTCATTGGACCTGCGGCCAACTCTAGGGGAAACATGGGAACCATTCCCGTGGGAAGATAAAGACTGGTACTGCGACGACGTGCTTCTAGGTCTAATTCATCATCGGGAAGCACTAAACGGCTAGGATCGGCAATATGGATCCAGAGACGATGACCACCATCCGCAAGCATTTCCACCGATAATCCGTCATCGATTTCCTCGGTACTTTCATCGTCGATGGTATAAATTTTTTGGTGGGTTAAATCGAGACGATTGTTGACATCCGCATCCGCAGGGGGATTGAGTAAATTAAGACGCGCCACATCAAGTACCTTTTTCGAGAATTGAACGGGGTAGGAACTGCGTCGCAGGAAAAGGTTTTCGTGACTACTCCACCATTTCAAATCGACTAACAATTCAAAAGCGGCCTCGGGGGTTTGAGAACGGCCCAGCAGCGAGAGTATGTCCATGGCTGCCGGATATTTTTGTTCGGGTTGGAGGATAAATTTTTCTAGAGATTCCAGACGAATTCGATCGCTTTCTGACCATTCTACCGTTTCACCGGCCAAGGCTTGCTGGAGACGTTGGAGAAATTGGCTTTTTTCCCGTTGACGCTGTTGTTCCACCTCTAGCTGGTGTTTGATTTCCTCTACCTGATTTTCCGAGCGGGCCTCGTAACCATCCCCTTTATTTTTAAAATAAACTTTATCATCACTCAAGAGACAATGGGCCGCATAGCAAAACTGGGGACTGCGATCGGAAAAGAGGATCTCGGCCATGTCTTCGGGAGTAACTAACTGATTTTCCCCGGCTAATAATTCCCAGGCCACTTCTAAACCACTAGCATCTAGATAGGGTTGGACTTCTCGCAGAAAATTGCCGATCTCCCTATAGTTGGATGGACCTGCTTTGATAATGTAATCGAAGCGTTGGGGACGCAGTTTATGCGGGTTTCCCCCTTGATCGATGACGATCCAATCTTTTTTCCCTTCTGGGCGATCGATCACCCCTAAGCGCCTTTCTCCTTGGACGCGAAATTCTACCAGCGTTCCCTTTTCCACTGTTTTCCTTTACTGCCTATTTATTTTGTCTATTTTGTCTATTTTCTATCATCCTCGATCGATTACTCGATCGGCAAGAACAATCATCAATCCCCACCCACTAGATAGGTATAACGTCGCAAACTGCGTTCATAATCCTGTAGGAGTAATTGGGATTCTTCCACAGTCATGCGATTTTCCTGCAAAGCTTGTTCACAACGAAGACGAATTCTTTCTAACAGATCTTCCGCAGAATACTGCACATAACTTAATACTTCCGTGATCGTATCTCCTTTGACTAGATACTCGATATCGTACCCCTTGGGACTCATCTGAATATGTACCACATTAGTATCGCCAAAAAGATTATGTAAATTGCCCATAATCTCTTGATAAGCACCCACCAAAAACATTCCTAGATAATAGGGTTCTGGAGAATGTTTACCGTTTTTGTACTCCAACGGATGCAATTCTAAAACAGATTTTACGTCCCCGCGCAAATCGATAAATTGGGCAATTTTTCCGTCACTATCACAGGTTAAATCGGCGATAATTCCCCTTTGAGTAGGTTCTCGATCGAGACGATGGATCGGCATAATTGGAAATAGTTGATCGATCGCCCAACTATCGGGAACTGACTGAAAAACCGAGAGATTGGCATAATAAATTGAGGCCATAATTTGCTCTAAGTCTTCCAAGTCATCGGGAACATAATCCTGTTGTCGGGCCACTTGCAGAATTTTGTGACAACAAGCCCAGTACAATTGTTCGGCTCTCGCCCGTTCCTTGAGACTGAGATAACCGAAATTAAACAGACTAATCGCCTCCTCTTTGAACTGTCCCGCATCGTGATAAGCTTCCTGATAATTGCGCTCATCGATACCCGTATAGGTTTCCCAGAGATTACGGAGGATGAGGTGTTCTTTCCCATTGCAGGGATCGGGAGGGTTTTGGGGAACCTCGCTACTTCCCAAGATATCAAAGATTAACACCGATTGATGAGAAGCGATCGCCCGTCCACTTTCACTGATAAGAATTGGGGGGGCAATCTGGGCATCTTCACAAGCTTCCTTGACCTCGGCCACGATATCGTTAGCATAATTCTGCATATTGTAGTTTTTTGAGGCGTAGAAGTTAGTTTTCGAGCCATCGTAATCGACCCCTAAACCACCCCCCACATCGAGATAGGTCATATTTGCCCCTAATTTCGCTAATTCCACATAAATCTGACTAGCTTCGCGAATGGCATCCTTAATAACGCCAATAGCGGAGATTTGCGACCCGATATGATAGTGCAGCAGTTGCAGACAATCTAACATCCCCGCTTGTTCTAATTCCATCACCACCGTTAGGATTTCCGGGACGGTTAAACCGAATTTTGCCCGGTCTCCCGTGGAACATCCCCAACGGCCCACCCCTTTTGTCCCCAGTTTCGCACGCACTCCCAAATGTGGGGCAATTCCTAGCTGACGACTGACGCGCAGGGTTAAATATAATTCTTCCAATTGTTCGATGACAATCAAAGGCCGATGACCGAGACGAGTGGTCAAAAGAGCGGTTTCGATGTATTCTTTGTCCTTATAGCCGTTACAAATTAGCAATGGTTGTGTTTTGTCATTTTTGCCGTTTAAGGCAGGTTCTAGGGTAGCTAAAGCAATCATTAGCTCTGGTTTTGAACCAGCCTCCAACCCAAATTGATAGGGTTTACCAAAACGCACTAAAGACTCGACGATGTGACGGTGTTGATTGCACTTGATCGGATAGACACCGCGATAGACGTTGGCATAATTATAACGGGCGATCGCTCGGTTAAAACAGGCGTTCAGGCGCTCGATCCGATCTTCCAAAATATCGCTAAACCGAATTAACAGGGGTAAACCGATATTTCGCCGCTTAATCGCCGAAACTAACTCGTATAAGTCCAAAGAACCGCCCCTTTCTCCCTGGGGCGAGACGGTGATATTTCCCGCAGCATTGATCGAGAAATAGGGTTCTCCCCAGCCTTGGATACGATAGAGATTTTCGCTATCTTCGATCGACCAATGTTTAACGGGGGCAACTTTTTCGAGGTTGTTACCGTCAGAAGGGGTCAGATCCACTGGAGATAATTGCTTTTCCTGTTTCTTAAGTTGAGTTTTACCCGCCATTGTCTATCGATCGCTCCGTGTGAGACTCCGATCTTCTATCTTAAGTCAGACTCCCTGTCCGCGACCAAGATTCTGATCATGATAGAATTTACTAGCCCTTAGGAGGCAGGATTCAGGAGTCAGGCTTCGGCCGTGAGCTCAGCGTTCGACCGAGCGTTCGACTGAGCTCACGCCGAAGTCTCACGCCGAGGTCCGAACGGAGACAGGAGGCGGTCGGCAGGAGATAGGAGATTATTTGTATTTTCTCCCCATCCCCCATCACCCTAGGGTTGATTCATAGTAGGGTTGATTCATGAATCAACCCTACCCATCACCCCCCGCAAAGGCTCGACTGAGGGTCGCCGAACGTCGCGCACGCAGTGACCACCCTGTTCCCTTCTCCCCAAAAATTTTATAGTGAACCGCTTATGAATTTATTAGACTCAAAAGGACGTTTATTCGGTAAATTTAGCTTGCTTGATATCGGGGCGGCCTTAGTAATTTTATTGACAATTATCGGTATTTTTGTTGTGCCGGGGACGAGTGGTAAAAGTACGATCGCTCAAGTGACCAAAGAACCCATAGAAGTGGATGTTATTGTCCGGGGTTTAAGTGTTCTCAATCCTAACGCTTTGATTAATCAATTCAATACCGAGAAGAAAACTAATATTGTTATTCGTAATCAACCGGCCGGTCAAGTGGATATAAAAAATGTTAAACCTTTATCGAGAAATGTCTTAGTTCCGCAGCCGGATGGTAGTGTGAAAGTCCTACCCGATCCCCGCACAGAAAACTATTCTCAAGATATGATCATGACTCTCAGTGGTCAAGCGGAAGTTACCGATACTGGTGCGGTTGTTGGCGGTCAAAAGGTAAAAATTGGCACTTTAATCGAGTTAGAAGGAGATAATTATAATTTCAACACCAGTGTTATCGATGTCCGTTTACCAAAAAGGTCTTAATCAGTGACCAGTAAACAGTGACCAGTAAACAGTGAAAAGACAGTAGGAAACTTCCATTTAACACTGCTCACTTGAAAACTCAAATCTGATAACTGATAACTGATAACTGATAACTGATAAGAGGATTAACTGCTATTTATACACCGCCTTTAGCTCGTTTGATCGAGCAGTTACAAAAATTACCCGGAGTCGGACCTAAAAGCGCCCAACGTCTGGCCCTGTATATTCTCAAACGACCAGAACAAGATGCGATCGAATTGGCCCAGGCGATCGTAGCAGCGAAAAAACAAGTAGGATTATGTCAGGTTTGTTTTCATCTTTCGGCCGAACCGATTTGTGAAATTTGCCGCAATCCCAACCGAGAAACGGGGACTATCTGTGTGGTAGCTGACTCCAGAGATGTGATTGCTTTGGAGAAAACAAGGGAATATTCGGGCAAATATCACGTTTTGGGCGGTGTTATCTCACCTATGGATGGGATTGGACCGGATCAATTAAATATACAGTCTTTAGTCACCAGAGTCAGCCAGAAAAAAATTCAGGAAGTTATCTTAGCTATCAGTCCCAGTGTCGAGGGAGAAACCACGACTTTGTATATTGGGGGTTTACTGAAACCCTTCACTAAAGTTACCCGTATCGCTTTCGGGTTGCCCATGGGCGGCGATCTAGAATACGCTGATGAAGTAACCTTAGCGAGAGCTTTAGAAGGTCGTCGGGAATTATAGAGCAGGGTGTGAGGTTTTGAGCAGTTGACTTTTTGGCGAATAATCGAGCATTTGTAGCCGAAGATACAGTTTTATACTGCGTCTTATGCTTAGTTGCAGAATTTGTAGCTGCAGAAATCTTTGGGCGGGAATCACGAG
Organism: Microcystis sp. LE19-8.1F; assembly: GCF_027531715.1. Taxonomy (NCBI): domain Bacteria; kingdom Bacillati; phylum Cyanobacteriota; class Cyanophyceae; order Chroococcales; family Microcystaceae; genus Microcystis; species Microcystis sp. LE19-8.1F. Next base: position 27,595 of record NZ_JAPZSO010000189.1, read on the forward strand.
CAACTGCACGGGAGCGAGAGAGAGCGCTGTTAAATGCTTTAAAGGCTGTTCTAGAATCGCCATTTCGCCGAAACAGTCGCCGTTTCCCCAGATTTCCCAGGACAATTATTCAGCCCGACTACTCAAAGGGTTATTGAGATTGCCGGTGCCAGGACGTTTAACACTATGGGATTGTAGGAGTGAGATCGCCTGTTGATACTGGGGATCATCCTTAGTTCCCAGCAAAGAAGGATCATCGCGGAAGCGCAGTTGTTGTTCCTGGGTTAACTCGATCTGCACATCGGGTTTAATGCCTTTTTTGTAGATATTTTCGCCGTTGGGGGGATAATAACGGGCAATTGTCACCGCTAATCCGGAACCATCGGAGAGGGTGTGTACCGATTGGACGGTACTCTTGCCATAAGTCGATGTACCCACTAAAGTCGCCCGGCCATTTTCTTTCAGCGCCCCGGCGAGGATTTCGCTGGCGCTGGCGGAACCTTTATTGACCAAGACCACGAGGGGTAAATCGGTAATAGCGGTGTTATTGGCGATAAATTGGCGATCGCCGCCCCGTCGATCAATGGTGCTAACGATTTTGCCCTGTTTCATCCACATACGAGCGATATCGACACTAGCAAATAGCAAACCCCCGGGGTTGCCCCGCAGATCGAGAACATAGCCGGATACCTGTTGTTGACTTAATTCCTCGATCGCCTCTTTCATTTGTTCGGCTGCGTGGGAACTAAATTCATCCAGTTTAATATAACCAACTTTCACCCCACCTTCCTGTTTAAGGGTATAGCTAACCGAGGGGATTTCGATATCTACCCGGGTCAAAGTCACTTCAAATACCCCTTGATCGGGACGGGCCAGCTGTAAACTAACGCTAGTACCCACTTCTCCCTGTAGGGCTTCCATTGCTTGTTCTAAGGTCATTAAAGCGGTGGGTTTGCCGTTAATTCTGATCAAGCGATCGCCGCTTTTCACTCCTGCTTCCTTGGCGGGGGATTTTTTCACCGTATCGACAACGATCAGATCGCTAGTGCGTTTATCGAGGGCTAAACGTATGCCAATTCCCGATAATTCTCCAGAAGTTTGACTGGTGAGGACAGAAAATTCACTAGGGGTTAAAAAACGGGTATAAGTATCACCCAATTCCTTTAACGCTTCCCGGATTGCCGTGTAAGCTTGTTGGGGATTAGTATAATTTCTGCTTAACAATTCTTGACGTTTTTTTTGCCAATCAATTTGATGAAAACTACGGTCTACAAATTCATTATTAACAATTTGCCAAACCTGGTCGATGACTGCTTTCGGGTTATCTTCTAAGGGTTTTTCCCCTTTGGCTGCGGGGGTGAGAACCATCAGGGAACTAACTGCTAGGGTAGCGATCGCACCTCCAGATAGGAGTTTCTGCACGGAAACGAACGAGGGACGCGACTGGTTCATAAAGACAAAGCCAAAATAAGATTGACGTTTAGATAAAGCCATTCAAAAAGCGGGAGCATTTTGCCTTCGAGGGAGGTGAGGAGCAGTGTTAACTACGACTTTCGTATAGATAGGGGAGTTCCTTGTCTGGCTCTAATATCCACTATAATTCTAGTTCTATAAAATCGAGTAATATCTGGCGATGAATTTTTCCTAAAGAACGAGTCTGATTAATCTTCTCGGAGTAGTATTCCCCTTGACGGATGGCAGCCGGAGGTAATAAAGCTAAATCTTGTCCTTCCGTTTGCACTAATTTTTCTAATTCCAGGGTCAGGGGTACATGATAAAGATAACGGGAGAGATTATCATCGTTATAAGAGCGAAAATAGCGTAAACTAGGGGCTTCGTAGTTAATTTCTTCTTTTAACTCTCGTTTTAACCCTATTTCTGGACTTTCACCCGCTTCCAAGTGACCACCAAATAAACCCCACACCCCCGGATAGAGAATCGTCGGGATGTCGTCGCGCAACTGCATTAAAAATCGACCGTCCTGTTCCAAAATCGCCAAAGCAACAAATATCATCAGTTATCAGTTATCAGTTATCAGTTATCAGTTATCAGTTATCGGTTTTTGGTATTTTCTTGGCAGGTTTTTAGAATAGCCCAAAGCATTTTACCAATTTCCTCTGCGTCATCATTGATACTTTGAAAGGCTCTTTCCTCTATGTAATTCGTGTCTTTCAATAGAGACAGCCAATACTTTGTTTCTAGACATTCCTTATAAGCTATTGACATTTTAGCTCGAAAATCAGCTTGAGAAATAGCTCCATTAGCCTCGGCAATGTTAGCCCCGATTGAAGTGCCACTCCTTAATAGCTGTTTTGACAAAACATATTCTTGTTTAGTCTCACACAAATATTTATAGCCTTTAACAATCCTAAGGGCAAATTTATAAGCTTTGTCATAAACTTTACTCTCCATCTGTTTGCCCCGCTACTGATTACTGATTACTGTTTTTCTCCCTGTTTATGGGGTAAAAAGAAAGCATCGAGGGGATCTGGGATGGGTTTAACCACTGCGGGGGGTTTGGGGGGAATCGCTTCCGCGACGGGTTGCGCGGGGGGATTGGGTTTAATGGGGGTAAGGACGGGAGTTTCTGGGGGTTTCGTTTCAGCTGCGCTGGGAATTGTCACCTGTCGGGGATTTTCCAGGGGTTTAGTGGAGACCGGGGGAGAATTATTTTCTGGGGGTTTAACTTCTGAGGTGGGGGAAGGTTTAATTTCTGGGGACGGGGAAGGAGTAGGAACAGAATTAACCGCTACTGCATCCATCTGTTCTAATTCCACCACATACAATTCGTTAACAGTTTGGGAACCCTGGGGAATAGCCTCAAAGTCAATTTTGCCCTTAATGACGATTTCTTCGCCTTGACGGGGTAATTTATTGCTATTGGTGCGAATCCAAATCTTGCCCGAACTATCCTGCAAAAGATAGGCCCCTCCCGCTAAAAAAGGGGCATAATTGCTCACAGTTCCCCTAAGATAAACTAAAGTGCCTTTTGGTTTTTCCTGTAATTGCTCGATCGCTGTTAGGGGAGGATCACCGATGTAGGGAACGGCAATACCGAGGTCAGCAAGGGTACTACAACCGAATAACCCTAGCAATAATAATAAACTGCCGATGCGCCCTACACGAGTCTGAATAGACATTCTTGCTTTAACCTTAACGAGTGCGATTAGCCAATCTTTTTGACCATAGAATAGATCCGAAAGATTTTTGTTCTCGGTATTATCATAGAATGTCCGTAACTACTTGCCAAATTCTCGACGGGAAAGCCTTAGCTCAAAAAATCCAGCTTGGTCTAGGAGAGCGCATCCAGACGCTAAAATCTCCAATGGGAAGACCTCCGGGGTTAGCGGTGTTGATGGTGGGGGATAATCCTGCTAGTGCCGTTTATGTCCGCAATAAGGAGAAAGCTTGTACTAAAATCGGTATGGCCTCTTTTGGTCGTCATTTTCCCACCAATACAAGTGAACTAGAAATTTTAGCGGAAATTGTCCGTCTCAATCAAGATGAGCGGGTGGACGGGATTTTAATTCAATTACCCTTACCTAAGCATTTAGATGCGGTTTCCCTTCTCTACCAAATTGACCCGAAAAAAGATGCTGATGGCTTACATCCTCTCAATTTAGGCGGTTTAGTGCGGGGTGAGGACTGTATTCGCAGTTGTACTCCTGCGGGGGTCATGGCACTGCTGAAAGAATATAATATTTCCATAGCCGGTAAGCACGCGGTGGTACTGGGTCGCAGTATTCTAGTGGGGAAACCTTTAGCTTTAATGTTATTGGAGGAAAACGCTACGGTAACTATTGCTCACTCGCGCACGGAAAATCTGGCAGAAATAACCAGAAGTGCCGATATTTTAGTACCTGCGGTCGGTAAAGCCAATTTAATCACTAAAGATATGGTAAAACCGGGTGCGGTGGTGGTGGATGTGGGGATTAATCGTGTCGCTGACGGTTTGGTGGGAGATGTGGACTATGCTGGGGTTTTAGAAGTGGCTAGTTATCTTACTCCTGTTCCCGGGGGTGTCGGTCCGATGACGGTGGCAATGTTATTAAAAAATACCTTGTTAAGTTACGAACGCAAGTTATAAATCCGCAGCTACCAGCTATCAGCTATTCAGTGATTCTACCGATACAATTTTGTCAATCTAGCAAGTTGGGATTTTTACGGGGAAACTCTCTTTTAAAATTGGGCTTTACTTTTAATTTTATTACTCAATCCAGGCTTTTGGGGGGTAGAACCCCCCAAACCCCGGAGCGCATTAGTTTTTCGGTGGGATGCTTACAGGCAGCCGCTGACGCATCTGTAATAATTTAGGCTCTTCTGGTTTCTGTGTGGAAATGAGGTCTATACTGATAGTTTATTTAACAAAATAGTCCTAAAAGTCTTTCCCAGTAAACATTTCACGATTTCATAAGCAAAAATTATCACACAAAGTCGAGAAGAGCCATAATTTAAGAGTCACTGATAATTGCTGATTATCGGTATTTCTGCAAGTGTGAGATGCACCCCCTTGATTTTTTTTTAACTATGTTGGTAGAATTTTACAAAACTGAATAGACTAGGAGCTTTTCTCATGATCTTTATTATCCCGATTATTCTTGGTGCGGCGGCCTTAGTTACTGCTGGTGTGGGTGTTAGTGCGGGTGCTGATGGTGTATCCAAGCTACAAAAGGCGGAAAAAATTGGCAAAAGTGCCGAACAAAGATACAAAAAAGCCAATAAATCTCTAGAAAAAAAGTTTCAAGCTACCCAAAAATTCGCGGAAGAATACGGTCAACTGCAAATTAATGTCAAAATCAACACTATCGGCAGATTTGTTAAGTTTGTTCGACGAATTGATCAAAGAATTGGTCAAAGACTTGGTCAAAATTACTCCCCATCCCATCAACGCTTCTTAGAAGGGTTTGAGGGATTTTCTGCCCAACAATTCAAGGAATTTAAAGCAGAAGTGTTAGACGCGCAAAGTTTGGCTGTGGGGAGTTTAAAAGCAGTGAGAGTCGCCTCGGCAGCCAGTCAGACAACCCTAGGATTAATTGGTCTTTTCGGTACTGCTAGTACAGGAACAGCAATTAGTGGACTTAGTGGGGCAGCTGCTTGGAATGCTACCTTAGCATGGTTAGGAGGTGGTTCTTTAGCTGCTGGTGGCGGTGGTATGGCTTTGGGAACAGTGGTTTTAGGAGGTATTACCGTCGGACCTGCTTTAATGATTGGTGGTTTTGTCTTAGGAGGAGAAGGCAAAAAAGCCCTAAGTAAAGCTATCGAATACGCCAAGGAAGTGAATAATAAAATAGCTCAATTAGATAAAAGTAAGAGTTTTTTAGGACAAGTTCAGCGCAGAATTAAGGAGTTACAATACCTCATTAATAGTCTGAATAGTAGAGCTATTAAGAGTTTAAATGAACTGGAGTCACGAGCTAATTTTAATCCCCATCTAGAGAAAGATGCGGCCAAGTTTCGGGAGTTGCTACTTTTAATTAAAGCTTCATCGGAAATCATGAAACTACCCATCTTAGACGACAAGGGAAAATTAACCAAAGCAACGGAAAATCTCGGAGAAAAGTACCGCCATCTCTTAGAAAAATAATAGTAGGATGCCTGCCAGAAATAAAGAAAATGGTATAATAAACGCTCTATAATTTAATTTAACAAATATTACCGAGTATTTCAATTAAAGTTAACTCTATTTCTGGAAAGGATTCAATAAAAATACTTTCACCTCGATAATATTTCTGAATATTTTGATAACTACCCTGCAGCGGATGGCGATAAACTTCTAAACATTCCTCCTTGAGATTGATAATCCAAACCTCTTTAATATTTGCTTCCGCATAAAGAGGAATTTTAGTATAGCGATCATAATCGAGGGTAGAATCGGAAACTTCGATAATTAAATAAATATCTTGAGGACAAGGATAGGCAGCAACATAAAAATCTGATCGAGGTATTAGTAAACTTAAATCTGGTTCTGGTTGAGAATTATTATTTAATCTAATCGGATTTTGCACTCCTAAGAGAATAAGATCGCCAAATTTTCGATAAAATAACTGTGTTAATCGATAAATACCAGCAGCCTGACGGGTTCCCATCGGTGACATTTTGATAATTTCTCCTCGAATTAATTCCACTTTTTCATCGGGTTTGATTATTGCCTGGGTTGCCATTTTTTCGCATTCTTCCACCGTAAACTTACGGGTAATCAGTGATAAAGACATTTTAACTACACTCCTAATATTTCTGCAATAGTGAATTCTATATCGTGAAAAGATGTCATAAAAACCCTCTCATTTATAGAGTATTTCTGCATAGCTTGATAACTACCATTCAGAGGATGGCGATAAACTTCTAAACATTCTTCCTTGAGATTGACAATCCAAACCTCTTTAATATTTGCTTCTGCATAAAGAGGGATTTTAGTATAGCGATCATAATCGAGGGTAGAATCAGAAACTTCAATAATTAAATAAATATCTTCGGGACAGGGATGGGCAGCAACGTAAAAATCTGGGCGAGGTATTAGTAAACTTAAATCTGGTTCTGGTTGAGAGTTATTATTTAATCTAATCGGATTTTGCACTCTGAGAATAATTTTATGTCCTAACTTTTGATAGAATAATTGTATTAATCTATCTACACTAGAAGCATGACGGGTTCCCATCGGTGACATTTTGATAATTTCTCCTCGAATTAATTCCACTTTTTCATCGGGTTTGATTATTCCCTCGGTTGTCATTTTTTCGTATTCTTCCACCGTAAACTTACGAGTAATCAGTGATAAAGACATTTTAAATAAACTCCTACTTTTTCTTTATTCTATCTGGGCAGCTTGCCAAGGGGTGAATTATCGGTATTTAAACAATTAATCGGGGGGATAAATTAACTTTTTGGGGACTTGTACTGATTTTTCGGGAAAAATCAGCGCTTGCCATGGCGACAAAACCGCTAGAGCTAACGTCTAGAAAGCTGGGGTCGGATCGAAACTGCCCCAAAAAAGCTACTATAGGTCAGTTGTCGATGTTAAAAAAAATAGCCGTTCCCCTCAGGAACATTAAGTCGAGAAATTTTATGGTTAAGCGAAAACAGCCTTATAGTTTAATTTATCTGCTCACTCTGGTGATCGGTTTAGTGATTGCGATCGCACCCAACGGACAAGCACAAACCCCCGACTCTAACAATCCCGCCAGTGATCCTAACGAATTAAAACCCTTAAATCAAGCTGATAGTCTGTTGAGTCTTCAGGGGGGACAACGTTTAGTGGAAGAAGCGAACGCCGCTATTAATGCCGCTAAATACGATGTCGCTGTGGACAAACTCAATCAAGCGCGTCGGATTTTTAACCAACTATCTAACTATCATCTGCAATTAGCTAATAGTTTCTCAGGAATTGACCCGAAAGTATTCGATTCTCAGCGTCAAAGTGCTTTAAACACCGGACAAATGCGGGATGAAGCCACCTATCAGCTTGCTTTGGTCCATAGGGCGCAAAATCAGCCAGAATTGGCGGTTCCTTTGTTAATTCAGGTGATTCAATCCCAAAACCCCACCAGTGAATTAGGACAAAAAAGCTATCAACAACTCTACGAGATGGGATTTGTCAGCACACCCATCTCCGCACCGACTCCCACCTCGGCAACTCCTAACAACTCCCCCCCACAGCAGTAAATTTTGTCCCCATTGACGAGCTTTCGGTAACAATGGGATGAGAGTATCTTTAATTGTTTTGAGGAGTTACGATGGTTGACTTTCGCCAAGTAGAAGCGATGATTCAAGAACAAATCCCCGATGCACAAGTGATGGTTCGGGATTTAACGGGAGGTGGTGATCATTTGGAAGCGGTGGTTATTTCTGGCGAATTTGCTGGCAAAACCCGCGTTAAACAGCATCAAATGGTTTATGGCGCTTTACAATCGGCACTGGCTACCGAAGCCATCCATGCTTTGGCATTAAAAACCTACACTCCCGACAGTTGGGCAGCAGAAAAATAACAGTTATCAGTGAAGGTTTATCAGTTATCAGTTAATTTTTTTCTAGTTTTCTTTGTGGCTAATTATCTTCACATAACACAGTCTACAGCGTTTTATCGTAATTAGCAGAAGTTATTAAAAGAGGGCGAAGGCAATTCGCCCCTACAATAATATTATTTCCCCAATGGTAGGGGCGCATCGTGGTCAGTGAGTTTATCGAACTGCGTGCGCCCAAAATGTAATGTAATGTAGCCAGACACAATTAATTACACATATCTAACTACCCCTTGCCTCTTGCCTGCTGCCTTTTGCCTATCCTAACCAAGAAGTTAATTTTGTCCTATTACTTATCACCCGATTTTAAGCCAAAACTGGTTAAAAACCGCCATAACGTTCCTCTAACCAGGGATCACCCCGTCGATGGTAGCCATTACGTTCCCAGAAACCCAATTGCTCTCGATCGAGAAATTCTAAGCCATTAATCCATTTAGAACTTTTCCAAGCGTAGAGATGGGGGACAACTAAGCGCAGCGGACCCCCGTGGTCGGGGGGTAAAGGTTGACCAAACAGTTGAAAAGCGAAAAAATTATCCTCGTGCAGGAATTCCTCTAGGGTCAGGTTAGTGGTATAACCCCCGTAACAGTGTTGCATGACGTGGGTAGCTTCTGGCAGCAGGTCAATTAAGGTGATAAAATCCGATACCTTAATTCCCGTCCAAGTCACATCTAATTTTGACCAACGGGTGACACAGTGAAAATCCTTGGTAAATTCCCACTGCGGTAGGGCCATAAAATCCGACCAGTTAAAAATTTTAGTCGTGGCCACCTTTCCCCAAACCTTGAATAACCATTCCTCGGTCTTGATTTGGGGAGTATCCCCGTAGGTAAGGACAGGAAAACCACTAGCGAGATATTGGCCCGGGGGAACTCGGTCTTGATCGGGAGATTCTGGTTTTTTAAAGAATTTGCCTAACATTAGTTGAGACTCACAACGAAAACCCTAAACAAATCTTAAAATATTAGGGAGCGAAAAGGTTTTCTCTACCTCACTCCCCACTATCAAGTTATTCCTCGTCTTCCCCTTCTTCTTCCTCTTTAGTGGGATAGACAAAGCTGTTAGAACGACCAGAAAGGACAGATTTACCCAAAGATAAGGCTTTTTGCGCTTCCCGAGCCGCTTGCTTTCTCCAGTGCGCTCTCCGTTGGTCGCGCTTGGCATTTGAGGTTTTCTTCTTGGGACAAGCCATAGTATTTTAACGATAGTTATAGACTCACAACCTTTCTATTCTACTCCCTATTTCCCTAATCGGCTCGCTCCCTTGTCTGATTCCCTCCCTCACTACTGCCCAAAATATTGATAAAACTTAATATTTATCATTGGCTTACCTATTTATGTTTAAAATCCTATATAGCTATGTAGTCAAGTAATTTCCCTCATGGTAACTACCGTCGAACCTCCCTCCCAGAAAAAAGCTGTTCTGCGCGAAACTATCCTCACCCCGCGTTTTTATACCACCGATTTTGAGGCTGCCGCTAATTTTGACCTTTCTGAGCAAGAAACCGAAATCAAAGCGATGTTAGAGGAGATGCGGACCGATTATAACCGGCATCACTTTGAACGTCAGCAAGGATTTGAGAACTATCAAGACAATCTCGATGAAAAAACCAGAAATGCTTTTATAGATTACCTAGAACGCTCCTGTATCTCCGAATTTTCTGGCTTTTTGTTATTCAAGGAACTGTCACGACAACTAAAAAGCCGTAATCCCTTGTTAGGGGAGATATTTCATCTTATGGCTAGAGATGAGGCGCGCCATGCAGGATTTCTCAATAAAGCCATGGCTGACTTTAATATTTCCCTCGATCTAGCCAAAATTACCAAAAACCGTACCTACACCTTTTTCCCCCTTGAATGGGTATTATATACGGTTTATCTCTCCGAAAAAATCGGTTATTGGCGGTATATCCTCATTTATCGTCATTTAGAAGAACATCCCCAGTATAAATTTAATCCTCTCTTTAATTACTTCGAGAGTTGGTGTCAGGACGAAAATCGCCACGGAGATATCTTTAAAACCTTACTGCGAGCTAAACCGCAATTGTGGAATAATTGGCGATCGAGATTATGGAGTCGTTTTTTCCTGCTTTCCGTCTTTGCTACCCATAGTTTAACTGTACGCGAACGCTCAGACTTTTATGATGCTTTGGGAATGGATGCGATCGCTTTTGATCAAGAGGTAATTCGTCAGACTAATAATACCTCCGCTCGCGCTTTTCCCACCATTTTAAATGTGGACCATCCCCAATTTTTCCCCCGTTTAAACCGTTGTGCCGAACGTAATTTACAATTAAAAGCGATCGATGAAAGTAGCGCTCCTCAATGGCTAAAAACAATGCGGAAGTTACCCTTACCGAAATTTTGGGTTAAAGCCCCGTCCTTTTAGGACGGCTTTTTAAACTATATCTTGTTAACTTAACTTTTATTGTGCTATACTGATTTTGTCTAAGTCCCCCCTGCGTAAAATGTTTGTCTTAGAGTTTAAAGTTA
>NZ_JAPZSO010000174.1:0-29221 GCF_027531715.1 Microcystis sp. LE19-8.1F
TAGGGAGGCACAATTATTTGTAGGATGGGTTAGCGGTAGCGTAAACTATGCGGGCGTTGGGTTTCATGCTTCAACCGTTCGGACCTCGGCGTGAGCTTTTGTCGAACGCAAAAGCTCACGGCCGAAGCCCAACCTACGTTCCTCTTATATTTAATTCCACCCACCCACTTAAACAGTGAAAAGACAGCAGAAAACTGCCATTTAATACTGTCCACTGAAAACTCACATCTGATAACTGATAACTGATAACTGATTATTGATAACTCTCAATTACTTGACGAAAATCGCTTTTTTGTTTGACTCCGCGCATTTCTTTTACTAATTCCCGATCCTTAAAGAATTGTACCGTGGGAGTCCCGGTTACTTGACCCATTTTGGCAATTTCTGGGTCAGCTTCGATGTCAATTTCCACAAAATAAATTTTGCCATCGTACTCATCGACAACTTTATCTAAAATCGGTTTCAGGGTTTTACAGGGGCCACAGGTGGGAGAAACATATTTTACCATTAACAAGCGATCGCCGTCGTGGAATAATTTCCGCAAAGCATAACCCCCAACGTGACGGGTTTTGTTAATATCAAAAGTTTCCTCCGTATCGGCCGGGGTTTCGCTAACGGTTTTCGTCTCGTAATGTTCAGAAGTGGCTGATTGACGGTATTCTTGGATTAAATTATGCTCCGATAACCATCTTTCTGCCAATAACGCCGCCATACACCCCGTACCTGCGGCAGTGATTGCCTGACGGTATTCGTGGTCCTGCACGTCTCCTGCGGCAAAAACCCCCTCGACGCTGGTAGCAACGGTCCCCGGTTTGACTTTCACATAACCCACCTCGTCTAATTCTAGTTGTCCTTGGAATAGGGAAGTATTGGGAGTGTGACCGATGGCATAAAATAACCCTCTAACGGCTAATTCCCTGATTTCTCCCGTTTGCGAGTTTTTAATGCGTAGTCCTGCCATTTTACTGTCTGTACCGAACACATCCAGTGCTTGGGTGTGAAAATGAACGGTAACTTTCGGATTATTTAACACCCGGTCCTGCATTGCTTTCGAGGCACGCATCGCTTCCCCGCGTATCAATAAATGGACGTGGGAGCCGTATTTAGTCAAATATACGGCTTCTTCCGCCGCCGAGTCACCGCCACCGATGACAGCGAGGTTTTCCTCTCTAAATATCGGTGTAGCACCGTCACAGATAGCACAAGCGGAAATGCCGTTACTCCAGAATTGGGCCTCGCTGGGTAATCCTAAGCGTTTGGCAGTGGCTCCCGTGGCGATAATAATACTATTGGCCTTCACTTCCCGGTCTGTGGAACGAATGGTAAAAGGACGCTGACTTAAATCCACCGAGATAACATCTTCGGTATAGCATTGGGTCCCCCATCTTTCGGCCTGTTCCTTCATTCTTTCCATCAGCTTCGGACCGGTGATTCCTTCGGGAAAACCGGGGAAATTTTCTACTTCTGTGGTGGTCATCAATTGTCCCCCCGGAATGCCTCCCGCTTGGAAACCCTCAAACATCAAGGGTTTTAAGTTCGCACGCGCCGCATAAATCGCCGCCGTATATCCCGCCGGTCCCGAACCAATAATGACTAAATTCTCGACAGTCATAACCGTAAATGCAACTCATAACGACTACGCTTTTTAGTATAGCAGCATCAGTTATCAGTTATCAGTTATCAGTTATCAGTTAAGTACCTAAGCAAAATTAATTACACATTTCGATAAAGCTTTTGCCTCTTGCCTATTGCCTCTTGCCTATCTTCACTAGGAAATTTATTTTGCACGACTACTTATCAGTGTCATATTCCTCGTCACCGACTCTACCAGTGGGTAAAGTCTGCCGCAAATTGAGATAGGGATAACAGCTTAATGCGGGTATCTTGAGCGACCTTTTGGCGCATTTGAGCGGTATTATATCCCCAATCGGCTAAATATAAGCCCACATCGTTTAAATCTGCTTGTTGCTCCACTAATTCCAACGCATCGAGACGATCCTCGACAAACCACAAATTAGCGGGAGATTCGGGTAAATTAGCCAGTATTTGCTGAATAGTCAGGTATTTCGGCTGTTTAATTTCCTTGCCAATTAATCTCGCTGCCGGAAAATTAATTGCTACTTTTTGTAACAATTGCTTGACAAAACGGCTTTCTTTGGTAGTGATGATATAAACCAAAAAATCCGAGTCTAAAAGAGAGGCGAGGCGATTGATCGCGGGTTGATAAAATCGGTGTAAAGTTAACCAAGACTCTAGATCCGACTCAATCCATCGATCCCTAAGACCATCGAGAGCATTTGAGAGAACTTTTTTCGCTATTTTCTCCCTTTCTAGTATATTTTGAGCAATTGACGGCCAATTATTTAAAGCTTCCTCGTCGGGAATACCGAGAACGAGCGATCGCAACAGTAAAGGCATTTCCCAACCGGTTTCGATAACTGGACGAAGTTGCGAAAACCTCGGGAAAAAATCCTCGGGAATTGTTTCCGGCCAAAGGGTTTCATAGGTGCGTTTGCTAATCTGAAAATACTCGATCATGCCATCACAAAGAACACCATCAAAATCGAGTGCTAGAATACGGGGGGATTGACTCATAAATGCTGGTTTAATCTCAATAATGGCAGTATAGCGCAGCTATTAGCTATTCTTTGCTTCATCGTTGACATAACATAGCTGTCTGATGATTTCGGTGACAGAATTTTTCAATCCCTCTACATGAATCCAACCCACATATACAGCATATACAATATTTTGATGATTGTCCTGTATATAAACATGATGAACACGATATAAATCTGAGCTTAAATAAATATAACCACTGGCATCTTTAAATTTACCTTCTAGTAATATTTTTTCTTTTAAAGGTTTCATTTTTACCACATCTTTAGTCACTCCAGATATTTTGGCTATTCTTTCTATGGCAAGCTCAACACAGGTGTTATTGCCGTAACTATTGCCATGATTATAATCGTGCTGATCAAAATAAATTGTCTCTACGATATTTTTGGCCACTTTATCTGATGTTAGGTAATAGGTATGAGCATTAAGGGAATTCAATACTACGGCAGCAATTTCTACAGAATCAAAAATATTGCCAGTCGCTTCTAGATAATAATCGCTCATTAAAATCTTGGATACATCGGTTATAGAATCAAAAAGAGGACGAATTGGATAAGCGATAATATCGGAGGAATTGATCAGATTATTCCAGAGCAAACGCTGGCCTTGATGCTGGGTAATAAATTTTTCAATTTGATTAGCATCAATGCCTAGAGTTAGATTTAAAAATGGGATCGGTGAACCCATTGTTGTTACACTAGATAGGGAAAGTTTGCCCCGCTCTTTACCGATAAGATCACGAATTTCATGAGCGGGATCCTTCGGGTCAAAACGCTCAGAAAATAACAGATCCCAAAGGATTACAGTACCCAAAGAATGGGCGACTATATGTAATTCGCTTTCCCTAGGGTGAGCTTGAACAAGATCGATTAATTGATCGGCAATAATGCGGCGAATTTGTTTTCCTCGATCGCTGCCTAAATAGGTAAATGCGTCACCGATAAAATAAGATAAATACTCTTTTCTAAAATTTTGATAGCGAAAAGATTGTTCGGGGTTAAAATTACTATTTTTCTGTTTTTGTGTCTGTAATTCTTGCTCAATATCTCGCCATAACTTTTCGGTTCCTTTGAGAACATTTCCCCAAAATCCCGCATAAGAGTAGGGAATCGCCAGATTTTTGCGTTTACATTCTTCTTCAATTAGTTTGATTAATTTATTGGCATAACTAGCATCTCTTGTTGCCACTCCATGAATAAAGTAAATCAGCATAATAGATTTATCTCAATAACCGTTGATCGGAATCTCTCTTAATATACCCTTCTAGCTTCAGAAAAATATCAGGATGGAGCGAGATATAGTAACCCACAAGTTATCCTATTTGTCAAGAGATGGTGGAGTGATTATTTAGGTTCTCTTTCGACTGACCAATCCTCTGAGGATAATCCCATAGTTTCTACTACTTTTACACAAAAATAGTGGATATCTTTGGCCGAAAAATTAGTTTCTACTATAAAAACATTATTTTCAAGTTTTTGAGGTCGGCGAAATTTTGTGTCATCTTTCGATAAAAAGCGGGGAAACTCTAGCACAATCTCTTGAAACTTTTCAGGGTCTAGATCGTAGAGAGTATTCAAGGTAAAAATTAGTACATCTTTCCAAGTTTTTACTGTTTGTTGTTTACCACGAATAATTAGTTTTTTGGGTTTTGTATCCTTGACAGATGCAGTTTCATTGACCGGCAGCGAATCATCGCCAAAATAACTCCAAATTTTTATAACACGGTCGGCCAAATATTCAGCACGTTGTTCGATATCTTCTTTTTGCCATGAGTTAATACTATCAAAGTATTTATTAATTTCAAGATGGCTTTTATGGAGTTCTTCTTTCTTGTGAGAAAAATCTTTATCCGCCAGTTCTCCATTATAAGCCGTCAGGGTTAAATTACCTAAAGTATGCACAAGAAGTTGATGGGTAATATCTGCATCTGTTCCCAAATAATCTCTCCACTTATCATTTAGTTTTTGCGGCATAATATGTTCAATAGTCAGGCGAGAACCACTTAAATCTACAGTTTCTCGATGACCAAAAGATTCTTCGATCGCACCGAGAATAATTTTCGCTTTTTCGCTGCGATTTCCTCCGTATAGTTTGATGGTTATTAACTTTTCTTTAAAATCATTATCTTTTGGGTAGTCTTTCTTTTGAAGAGAGATTTTTAATCTTTTAATAAAAGGTTCAGAGTTTAAAGCAGCATCTTTTTGAACTTGGGAATATAGTAAAGCAAAAGTTTTATTAAGTCCGCGAGTCTGAATACCACAAACAAAACGACGGACAAGAAAGTTTTCAAGGGTTTTTAAAACCTCTATAAAGTCCTTTTCAGATAATTTGCTATTTCCCCAGTCATCATAACAATTTAAAAGAAATGGATAGATAGTAGAGACCTCTAGACGCTGAAAAGAATCGAGATATTTACGAATACTAGAATTATTTTCCAGCTTGGGAGTGATTAGTTTGGCATAATACATGGAAAATGTATATAAGTCCTCTATATAGAGAGCGGGATTATTATCAGCTAGTTTATTTTTAAAGGCAGAATAAATTTCGTTATTTCTAATTTCTGCCCCACTTTTTGACAAATAGTGACGGATAAATTCTGTTAAATTATCTCCTAATTTTTCCTGCATCGGCAGCCAGTATCTATCATATAGTGTCTGTTGCTCCTCTTGACGAACGTTCATAAATAAATGATTACGAATTAAATCGGCCTCAGTTAAAGGCTGCCCCGTGGCATTCAAACTTTCAAATACTAGGTAGGGATCGTCGTCATTACCAAGAGTTATATTGACCAAAGATAAGTGATTACAGATAACTTCTGTTAGTTTAGCTAACGAATATGATTGTTCATTAATCTTTCTTTTAAAAAAGAAATAACACTGGGATATGGTATTTTCTTTGTCGATGATTTTGCCACGGATTACAGACTGAAAATATTCTAGGTCTAACTGAGTAGGTTGAATTTTAAAGTAATCAGAACCTTTTTTAAAGGGATTAACAAGAAATGTTTTGTCAATTTCTGCGCTTAAATCCTGTTCTTGTTGGTCTTTCGCTACGTCTCGCAAAGCAGCAAAGAGCAGAAAAATAGTCGTTAAACGTTGCTGTCCATCAATTAGCAGATATTTATTGACCACGCCGGAGTTAGGCGAAACTTGAGTTTTAACTATCGAACCCATAAAATGGGGACGAGGGTTTTCTTGACCGTACAAATAGCTTATGTCATCCCATAAATCTTCCCAATCTTTCTTTTTCCAACTATAAGTGCGCTGAAATAGTGGAATTATATATTGTGTGTTGCCTTGAATAATTTCTTGAAGAGTAACTACCGATGCTTGCATAGGGGCTAGTATAGGAAGATAGACCGATTATTCCTAGTATTTATCACTCTAACACAGCAATTTGGCACTGTCTAGGATCCTGGCGGTTGGTTACGCATTGCTAACCCAGCCGACGAATTGCTATATAATACAAATGCCCGCTATTATAGAATTATATTTTTCCCTTTTAACTTAGTCTTATGGTTTCACAACTAGATAAAACTAACGTCACTGAAATTATCTACCCCGATAGCGATGGTCAACCTATGGCCGATAATACCTTGCAATTTCGTTGGATCACAACAATTAAAACTAATTTAGACTGGCTATTTCGCGAGCAGTCTGATGTCTTTGTTGCGGGGGATTTACTTTGGTATCCCGTGGAAAATGATAATAAACTGCGTCAAGCACCGGATATCATGGTGGTTTTTGGGAGACCAAAAGGGGAAAGAGGTTCCTATCGACAATGGCTAGAAAATAACATTAGTCCCCAGGTGGTTTTTGAAATCCTCTCTCCGGGTAACACCCTCACGGAAATGGCCAAAAAACAGCTATTTTATGACCGTTATGGGGTCGAGGAGTATTATCTTTATGATCCCCATAAAAACGATGCCAGTGGTTGGATAAGAGGCGAAAATCAGCTAGAAATTCTGGAAACTCTCGATAATTGGGTTAGTCCCCGTTTAGGTATTCGTTTTCAGTTGGGGGAACCAGAAATGTTGCTTTTTTATCCCGATGGACAAGCTTTCACCAGCTATAACGAGGAAAAACAACGAGCAGAGGCTGAAAAACAACGAGCGGAAAGATTAGCCAAGAAACTGCGGGAATTGGGCATTAATCCTGACCAAATCTGAGAGAATGTTTCTGGGCTACTAAGCTAAGACGCATTTAAAGCACTTATTCTTAAGATTAGCCGAATCTCCCCCAATCCCTTTACTGTTGCCTCTTGCCTCTTGCCTCTTGCCTCGTCTCAACAAGCAATTTAAATGCTTAACAGCTTATTAAAAACGGATTTGCTCTGGGAGTGCCTATTGACTAGAGGTAATACCGCGCTGACGTAATTGGTCGATAAAAAATTCTTCTAGGGAAGCACGAGCTAAATTAAGACTAATCAAGCGAGCATCCATACTAGACAGGGCAGCCAGAAAAGCATCGGGTTCTCCCTGTAATTGTCCGTGCCAAAAATTATCGCGCCAATGTAAACCGAGTATCCATTGCTGTAGTTGATCCTCCCTACCACCTTGAACAATCACCTGATAGACATCAGCACGACCGAGAATTTGGTCGAGGGAACCAACACAGAGTAATTCTCCCCGAGCTAACAGGGCAATGCGATCGCAAATTTGTTCCACATCGGAGAGAATATGAGAGTTAAAAAAGATAGTTTTCCCCTGTTGTTTGAGGGATTGAATAATTTCTCGCACCTGATAGCGACCGATAGGGTCCAGTCCCGACATCGGTTCATCGAGAAAGACTAATTCGGGATCATTGATTAATGCTTGAGCTATACCGATCCGTTGCATCATCCCCTTAGAATATTGACGCAATTGTTTTTTCTGGGCAGTTTTGCGGTCTAATCCCACTAAATCCAATAATTCAGGAATGCGTTTTTTCTGCACAGAAGAGGGAATCTTAAAAATGCCGCCGATTAATTGTAGGAATTCCCAGCCGGTGAGATAGTCGTAGTAGTAGGCATTTTCGGGAAGATAGCCGATGCGTTGCCTGACCGAGCGATCGCCAATTGGTTGACCGAGAATCAAGGCCCGTCCGGAAGTGGGTCGGACAATCCCCAAAAGGGTTTTTAAGAGCGTGGTTTTGCCGGCTCCGTTCGGGCCTAATAATCCAAAGGTTTCGCCCTCATGGACAATTAAAGTACAGTTTTTCAAGGATTCGATTTTTTTATTTAACCAGAATCCCGTCCGATAAGTTTTTTGTAAGTTTAACGTCTCTAGAACAGTTTGACGGCTGGTATTCGTCATTGTTTTGGAGTCATCTGAGACAGAATACATGGGTTTTACATCCCTTTTCCTAGACTTTGCTTCTATTATCCCCAAATTGTCATCAGCAATGTCAACAGTATCAAAATAGCACGATTTTGGAACCCAGAAAAATTCCCACCAGTCAAGCGGTATCAGTGCAGTTCCGGGCTATGACAAGCTTTCTTCTCTGGCATTGGTGTGAATTAGCCGCTAAAATCTGTTAGAAAGGTAACGTTGACACTTGAGCGGCAACTGGTACAATAGGGCGAACGCTTACGGAAACCAGACTCTTACACAAACACAGCATGAAACAACTCCTCAACTGCCTCAATTCCCTGACAGTGGCCAGTGTAGCCACTATCGCTTTGGCCTACCCTAGCATCGCTCAAGTTAATCTCTCCGTTTATCCCGCTCCTTCCTCGTCGAACGAATCCATAGAATTATACGTTCCCCCGCCAGAAAACAATAACATCGATAATACCTGTACTCAATTGATTGGGGCAAATATAGATAAAGTTATCGGTCAAGCACCCAATCAGTGGGGTATATTAATCGAATCTATAGATCGCCAAACAGTTATTTATAGTCATAACGCTGATCGCTATTTTATCCCCGCTTCTAATACAAAGTTATTTACCACGGCTGCCGCTTTACAGGTGATGAACCCGGAAACGACAATTCAGAAAAAATCCCTGCGCGATTGGGTTAATATCACTAATCAGAGAAGTAATAATTTCTACGCTGACACTCTTTTTCGCTTTATCGGCGGTGCTAAAAATGTTACTGCCATCTTGGCACAATTGGGCATCAATCCCAGTGGTTTTCGTTTAGCCGATGGTTCGGGATTATCCCGCCGTAATACCGCTACTCCCCGCTCGATCGTGGAAATTTTGCGGGTGATGTATTATTCTCCTAATCGCGATACTTTCTATGCTTCCTTACCTGTGGCGGGAATTAGTGGCACCCTGAGAAACCGGATGCGTCAGACGGCCGCCACTGGCACAGTTTACGCTAAAACCGGCACTCTTACCGGTGTGCGGGCCCTATCGGGTTATCTAGAAAACCCCAACCAAGGACCGATGTTATTTAGCATTATCGTTAATAATCAACGGGTTTCCGGACAGGCCCTGGTGAAAGCGATCGATACTATTGTTCTACAGATGACCGAATCTCGTTCCTGTCAAGCTCAGTAGACCGCTTGTAAAAATCGCCCTGTCTCCCGACTCCTAACTCCTGAATTCTGCTGTGTGCAGGAGGTCTAATCCTGAGGCTATTCTAGCCAGTCAATCCGATTCTTTTTCCGGAACTGATGGCCAAATTCCCTTAACCCGAACTGGGGTTAATAATAGCCATAATCTGCTTCAGTTTGGGTTTGGGTTTGGGGGGAGAGATATTCAAAATTGGAAGGATCTCGCAAGAAGCGAAATATTTCTTCTTCGAGACGATGAATTAGATAGGGTTCTATGGAACTAGAATCGCGTAAACAGGCTAAATAGCCTTCTACATATAGCCGGATCTCATCAAAACGGGAGCCACGGTGCCAAAGATCCACCATGTCATCGGTTAGTCTTTGATAGTAACGAATGGATTGGGTATCTTGGAGCATGGGCAGTAGAACAAAAAAGAGAGAGTGGGGGTAAGTGTTTATGGATCATCGTAGGGAGAATTGCCATTCTCGGTCCCCGATACCTCTATTGTACTCACCAAATCGGCAAAACACAGACAAGAGAATTTTCAGTGATCAGTAAAGGGTGTGGGGTGTGGGGTGTGGGGTGTGGGGTGTAGGGTGTAGGGTGTAGGGTGTAGGGTGTAGGGTGTGGGGTGTGGGGTGTAGGGTGTGGGGAGAAGGGAGAATAAATAAAGGCAATCTCCTGAATCCTGTCTCCTGAATCCTGTCTCCTGAATCCTGTCTCCTGTCTCCTGCCTTCGTATAGATTATTCATAGTTTCTTTGTCTTTTTGCCCGTTCAATTTCTGCTTGTAGTTCTGCTATTTGTCGCTGCAATCTTTCGCTTTCCCTATCATTAGCATCAACATTAATTGAGCTTTTAACCCCTGTTTTGGCATAGTTTCCCCGGCGAATTTGACGATAGGATTCCGAGTTAAACCATTCCTGTAGATAATGCACTCTTTCTACGGAAAAAGGATGGGTTAAAAAGGAACCATTACCGCCATTATAAATGATAAATTTATAAATCTGGTTTAAGTTATCTTGGTCTAATTGTCGGTAGGCCTCCCCTTGGCGAATAAATTCTTCTAAGTTGCATTCATGCAGGTATTTTTGACTTCCTCCTGCACATTTCATTAAAGTTCTCAGGACTAAATTTAAATCATCGGTAACTAATAAAGCGGCTCTGTCTGCGGATAATTCGGCTTTTCTGCGCCATTCATAAAAGGCATAAACTAGACCGGTAGTAATGGCTTTTCCTAGTCCTAAAGTGATGTCCCCAAGGAAATTAGCCGCCCCCATCACCCAAAAAGAAAGTTGAATTAAAATACTATGATCGCATTTTAAATGTCCTAATTCGTGGGCAAGAATTACCCGAATTTCTTCTTCATCTAAGAGGTCTAAAAGAGCAGTATTAAAGACAATGTAGGGATGTTCAGAACCCAAAGAATAGGCATTCGCTGAAGGGTTTTGACTGACATAAAGATTCGGTTCTGGGGACATATCTAAATCCCGCAGACATTGGCGATAGATACCGTATAAAGTGGCGTATTGACGCGGGCCGACTTTTAGATCATTGCCCATTAATAAAATTTGCTGGGGACGTTCATAGAGATATTCGGAAA
The DNA here is from genome assembly GCF_027531715.1 of Microcystis sp. LE19-8.1F. Lineage (NCBI taxonomy): Bacteria > Bacillati > Cyanobacteriota > Cyanophyceae > Chroococcales > Microcystaceae > Microcystis > Microcystis sp. LE19-8.1F. The sequence goes on from NZ_JAPZSO010000174.1 coordinate 10,705, forward strand.
AACTTTTCGCTAATAAGTCAAACCCTGGAACCGATCTTAAGGCCTGTTCAGCTTGCTGATCTAGGGGATGTTTAAAAGCTTGACTGGAGATATCAGGATAAGTTGGCATATTAATAAAACCTCTTGTAAAAATCAAAAATTGTTGTTAGGGTTAGGAGTCAGTAGTCAGTAGTCAGGAGAATTAAGAATGAATAATAAGCAATTAAATGGTCTATTTAGAGATTTTATGCCATTTAATCCTTATTTGTGCCGTTTTTGAAACCTCAAAAATTAATTATGCAAGAGGTTTATAGAATAAAAAAGTCAAAATTTGTCCTAAATTGATCCTATACAAATGCTTGATACAGCGGTTATCTTAAAGATAAAGTGTAACCTAATTTGATGTTGACGACCGACTCCTCAAAAGGAAAACTTTGTGCTTCACCATTAAGATAACTGCTACGGATAAACAAGCTGATCTAAAAATTGAAAATCATAGGCCTAGTTTATCAATTTATCAAGTTTATACTGTCCCATTAATCAGTATAATAAAAGTTAAAATCTTTTAAGGCTAATATTCTCTGCTTATTTAAGCGATAATGATAGGCCACACGAAACTTTAACTTTTCCCAGTCGCTTTTTTGAATTCTGTTTTTACCAGAGGAAAACTTAAGATGTTCGACAAATTCATGCTCGATTATGTCAGACCATTCGCTAGGATAGGTAGGTAAACCTGCTTTCGCCGCAGCTAACCCCATTACTGGACCATCTGCACCGTGAAGGCGGTGTATTTCTAAATATTTGGCAATTATTCCCCAATAGTAAATGAATTCTTGTTCTTTTTTCCGATTTTTTCCGACAGCAAAGATAAATTCCCCAACATAGGGAGCGTTTTCAAAATCTATATCCAACTTCTGCGCCACTTTCTCATAATAAGGAATATTTTCGGGTTGATAACGAGTTAGATGAGCTTTTAGATTCTTGATTGTGCCGAAAACTCCGTCAAGATTATTAAATTGTTCAGGAAACACTAAGGATTTTATTAATCGAATATCCGTATCAATTTGAATAGTCATGTCATAGCGTTCTAAGGCTTTCTCAATAGCAAAACGCCTGTCATTATAGGGAAACATGATACTATCCTGAATATGTTTAATGGCAATTACGTTACTTAAATCTTGAAAATCCCTTGGCTCATCAGTCAATATCAGATATTGAATACCGGGATGGTATTTTTCCAGATCCCGCGCTACGTTGACTGCACAGGAACGATACTTTTTGCCGAGAGCTAAACCGCAAAAACAATAACTATTCATTAATCACTGTCTGAATTTTTGTCTGGGTTCAGTCTAGCTTATCTTAGAAAATTCGTCAATCAGTCGATAAAATTGCGTTGAAAAAATCTCTAGTTTTTAGTTGGCAGCAAAACTACAAGGTACTACTTCGGACAAATAAGGAGGGCATCGTAGTTTTCGGAGTTAATTTCGTCAAAAGTGGCGTTAAGGGTGCAATTATGACCGATTTTTTCGCCATAGGTTTGATATCCTTCAAAATCGTGGACGGCAGTACGCACCGATGACCAACCATTTGTAAAGCTTGAAAGGGAACCATTACTTCGTAATCTTCGACGAAATCGCCCACCAGCATGAGGATTTTTTTGCCTGATTACCTATAGTTTTTAGGTAGCATATAAAGTACAAAAGTGAGCAAAACTTTAACTTTTCTTTGCAAGTTTTTCGAGGCAAACGAGCGCATTATAGTCAGGAATTCCTTCTAGAGAAAGTTGGCGTTTATCAAATCAGCAACGCCGACTTTCTCAATAGGTTTTTAATTCTGCAAAATTGCGGATTCTAGAGTTTATTTGGTTGCGGTGACATAGAATAGACCTGTGGGAGAAATGAGCTTTTTTCTTGTTAACTATCCTTAGCAACAATTCCTAGATTCGATAACAAAGCTTGTAGGTTAGTTTGCACGGTAGCGGGTTGGTATCTCTTAATAGTTTCTAGGGAATTATCAGCGAGTTTTTGCCACAATTCCCTATTGTCATAGAGTTCGATCACCCCTCGGGCAAATTCCTCGTCAGTATCGGCAATTAAAACATCTTGGTGGTCAATTAATCCCATACCTTCGGCACCAATTTTTGTGGTAATAGTCGGTAATCCTAGGGAAAGACTTTGACCTATTTTACCCTTCATTCCCGCACCAAATCGCAGGGGGGCAACAAAAATGCGACTCTTTTGGAAATGGGGTTCTACTTCGGGAACATAACCAGTAACAATCACTTTATCACTGGCTAATTCCTTCACTTCATCCTTGAGGTTACTTCCCAATAAATTAACGGTAATATCGGGACGGGATGCCCAAACTAAGGGCATAATTTCTAAACATAACCACTTAACGGCATCAATATTAGGAGGGTGATTGTAGCTACCAATAAATACTAAACCCGATCGCTGGTCAAAGGCAACTTTTTCTGACAGAGAAATTTCTTCATGAATATTGGGGATTACCCAAACATTTTTCACTCCTAAAGAGGATAAAACCTGCTTTTCATCTTCCGTTACTACCACGGTTGCTTCCGCTTGGTTAGCATAGTTTAACTCTAATTTCTGATAGGTTTGCCAACTCCAGCTAGTATTTTGGTAACTGGGATCGAGATAGTCTTTTTGACGTTTTAAACGCAGAAAATGCAGGTCAATTGTATCATAAATAATTGGTACTTTTGTTTTTAAGCGAATTAAATCCATATACTTATCGCACAATTCAGGCCGACACAACCAAACTCCATCTATCAGGGGTAAATATTTGATTAATTTTTCTTCTAGATTATATTTTTGCGGTGTGCCATAAATAACTTCAATTCCCAGCTGTTGCAGGACGGAAGTATAGGGTTGTTCAGGATAGCCATTATCGGGAAAGAAAATCACTGAATAGCCTAAATTGAGCAGTAGCTTAAGAATATTTAATAAACGCACACAGCCAGATTCTCGATCGTATAGTGGCACATAGGAATCGATGACTAAAATTGTCGGTTTTCCTTGTAAACGTCGGGCAGCTTTGGGTACATTATTAGCATCGTTATCTAGGTGTTTAGTTAATACCTTTGACCATTTTTCTCGAAACTTAGTTTGATTAATAATTTGATATTGTTTTGTCCCACTGGAAAGGTCTGTTCCCGAGGTAATTCCCTCGTAGTGAATGACGTTAGATTGGGGTTGATAGAGGACTTGATAACCCAATTCTCGGATGGCAAAACATAAGTCTGTATCTTCGTAATATGCGGGGATAAAGTCTTGACAAAAACCACCTAATTGCTTAAATAAATCCGTAGGAACTAATAAACTGGCCCCCGAACAATAGTCCACGGGACGCACATAATTATATTCCGGTTCCTCGGAACTATCTAAGCGTCCATAATTCCAACCATCGGCAGAATTCCAGATAATTCCCCCCGCTTCTTGTTGTTTACTATTAGCATAAATTAACTTAGAACCCACCGCACCAACTCGGGGATTATTGACGATTAATTTCACTAAACTTTCTAGACAATTTTCCAGAATTCTAGTGTCGTTATTGAGAAAATATAGGTATTGACCTTTTGCTTTACTAGCCCCATAATTACAGGAACGGATAAAACCAGAGTTTTCTGTATTGGTTAATACTTTAATTCCTTTAACTAAAGTTGCTAATTGTTCTAAAGTTTCATCGCTGGAAGCATCATTAACAATGATTATTTCATAGGCTAAATCAGAACTTAGGTTAACACTCAAGGATTCCAGACAGTTAAAGGTGTAGGCAAATTGGTTATAAACAGGAATAATAATCGAGACTAAAGGATCATCACTACTGGCAATTTCTAGGGGTCGCGGTTCAGCTAATTTAGCCCTTTCGATCACCTGTTCTTCAAATTCAGAGGAACTCTTTCCTGTGAGAATTTTAATAATTTTTCGTTTCGTCTTTTTGAGTGCTGGTTTCCATCCTTCCTCTTGGAGACTAAAGACAAATTTTTTCAGCAGTTTTTTAAGTTTGAAAATAATCATTATTACCATAAATACTCCTCTAGAGAAACCCAATTTTGTGCTAAATTTAAATCTCTTTCTGCTCTAATAATAGCTCCTTCCTTTAATTGTTGCTTGAGGTAGTTTCTCGGTTGTTTCATAATATATAATTTAATCGCTTCATTGATTAAATTATTATATTCTTTTTCAGGATCATCACTACTCGCTAACCATCGATCGAGAAGTTGCATGGTATCTTCAGGGAGAGTTATCTGAAGTTGTCTGGGCATTTTGTTTTTCCTAACCATATCTAGACAATAACAATTATAAACCCCTAGAGCGATTTTAGTTGCTGTCGGGATAAATTCTCGGGGCTGCGGCGATTAATTTTTGGGTGTAGGGGTGTTGGGGATGGCTAAAAATCTGTTCAGTGTCACCCATTTCAACAATTTTACCCGCAGTCATCACCGCAATTCGATCGCAGAGGAATCTCGCTAACCAAAGATCATGAGTTATAAATAAATAAGTGAGATTAAATAACTTTTGTAACTCTAACATTAACTCTAAAACCTGTGTCTGGACACTAGCATCGAGCATACTAACCGGTTCATCACAAATAACTAATTCTGGATGGGTAATTAAAGCGCGAGCAATGGCTACCCTTTGCTGTTGTCCCCCCGATAACTCCCTAGGATAGCGTCGATAAAACTCCTCTACTGGTGTCAAACCGACTCGATCTAACATTTCTAAAACCTGTTCTTTAGCCGTTTCTAGACTAATTTTTTGATGGATCAAAAGCGGATCGGCGATACTTTCTCCCACCGTCATTAAAGGATTGAGACAAGCGAGGGGATCCTGAAAAATCATCTGCATTAAGCGCCGTTTTGGACGCATTTTTTCCCCCGACAAAGTTGTTAAATCTTCTCCTAAAAATTCCACTTTTCCCCCAGTGGGTTTAATTAACTGTAATAGGGTTCTCGATAGGGTACTTTTCCCACACCCCGACTCCCCAACTAAACCGAAAATTTCCCCTCGATACAGTTCAAAATTGACTTCATCCACCGCTTTAATAAATTTCTTTTTTTTCTTGAAAAAACTATCTAAAAAGTTATCTTCTAGGGTATAATAATGTTTTAAATTATCCACCTTTAACACCGTTTCTTTGCCTTGAATTGCCGTTGATTTTTCCTCCCGTAACTGTAGGTGTAAAGCGGCGGCCAAAAGAGAACGAGTGTAGGGGTGTTGAGGTGTATTAAAAACTGTTTTTACCGCTCCCGATTCGACAATTTTGCCCCCCTTCATCACCGCTAATCGATCGCAATATTCTCCCACCAGCGCTAAATCATGGGAAATTAACAATAATCCCATCTGTTTCTCGCTACATAAACGCTTTAATTCCCGCAGAATTTCCGCCGAAACTGTCACATCTAAACTGGTGGTGGGTTCATCGGCAATAATTAACTTAGGGTTTAATAATAAAGCTAAAGCAATGGCCACTCTTTGCCGCATTCCCCCGCTAAATTCGTGAGGATATTGGGACCACCGATTAGCGGGAATTTTCACTTTTTCTAGGACAGTACAAGCTTCACTTTTAGCTTGACGATAGGTTAAATTCCCTCGATGAGCTTGCAAAGTTTCCACACAATGATCGCCAATAGTCATTAGGGGATCCAGTCGCGTCATCGGATCTTGAAAGACTAATCCCACCGCTTCCCCGCGAAACTTTTCTAACTGTTTGCTAGATAAAGATAAAAGCGATCGCCCTTCAAAGGTAATCTCACCTTCCACGTGAGTGCGATTGGGTAATAACCTTAAAATAGCCTTACCGATGGTCGATTTTCCACAACCGGATTCACCCACTAATCCCAGAGTTTCCCCTTGGCCTATACTCAAAGATACCCCATCGATCGCCCAAGAGGGAGAACTTAATTCGGTCGGGTAGGCAATTTTTAGGTCTTTAATTTCCAACATGACGCGAGCGGTAACGATAAAAGTTAGGACTTAGGGTCAAGTATGCCACACAAACGGCGATCGAGCATTTAATTAGGGTTTGCCGAAAAAGTTTTTCGTGGGGGCAGGGTGTGGGGTGTGGGGTGTGGGGTGTAGGGTTTTACCCATTTTCAGGGGGTCAATTACCTAATTTTTAGGGAAAAAGTCCCTGAATTTTACCCCCGATCACTCTCATATCTGGTACTTTTTGATTGACAAAAAGTCTAAAAGTCTTACCCAACAAGGTTTTTAGATTTATTCAGCAAGCCCTAATTACTAATCGACAACTTCCCCTAACAAAACCCGACAATACCCCTTTAAAGTCGCCACTCGCTCGCTAATTATCTGTAAACGCTTCTCCCGTCCTTGCCGGGCCGAGGCCAAAAATAACCAATCCGTCTCCAGCAATCGCCAGGATCGATATAGTTCCGTCTGGACAGTGCGCCAACGATTAGCCACCTCTGGGCTGAAATTGTCATCATTTAGTGACAATATCTCCCCTTCTAGACAGGTTTGTAAAGCTTGAAAAGATTGTAACCCCGTGGAAGCGTCCCCATCCAGAAGGGCAAGACTGAAATCCTCCAGTTTTCTTAACAAAGATTCGTAGGCTTGACGGTAATTTGTCGGTAGCATCCAATACAAAGCGCGTTAGAATTTGTTACATAAGATTAACGATTTGCCGTCACGGTTGCAAGTCCTCTCTCCTCCCGACCAGAGACAAAAACTTAAAAGAATCGCGTCCTTTTCGCCGATCGATCCGATGCCAGTGTTAGAGAGTTAAGTAATCTGGCATCCCTTCGGCCTAATAGTTTTCTAGTTATCCGTCTCCTCCCCCCCCCTATTATCCCCCCGATCTAACCATGAACGCCATCACTGCCATCCAACCAGAAACCCTCACCGCCCTTCCCCGGGCCACGGAACCGAAAAAAGCGTTAGTTTTACCCGATTGGCTGAAAGAATGCCTAATTACCTACGAAAACGACCCCCAGAATCCCGATAGCGATTTAATCTGTCGGGCCTTTAATTTCGCCCACAAACTCCACGAGGGGCAGTATCGCAAATCTGGGGAACCCTATATCGCCCATCCCATAGCTGTAGCGGGATTACTGCGGGATCTGGGGGGTGATGGGGCAATGATCGCGGCGGGATTCCTTCACGATGTGGTGGAAGATACGGAAGTCACCCCCGAAGAAATCGAGGCTAGATTCGGTGTTGAGGTGCGTAATTTGGTGGAAGCGGTGACAAAACTCTCCAAATTCAACTTTTCTAGCAAAACTGAACGGCAAGCGGAGAATTTTCGCCGAATGTTCCTGGCGATGGCTCAAGATATCCGCGTCATCGTGGTCAAATTAGCCGATCGCCTGCACAATATGCAAACCCTCGAACACCTCACCCCGCAACAGCAGCAACGCATCGCCCTCGAAACTAGAGAAATCTTTGCTCCCCTGGCTAACCGTTTAGGGATTGGGCGATTTAAATGGGAATTAGAAGATTTATGCTTTAAATACCTCGAACCCGATGCTTATCGCGCCGTGCAGTTATTGGTATCGGAAAAACGCATCGATCGAGAGGCCCGCATCGAAACTGTCACTAACACATTGCGGGAAAAATTGCAAGAAATTGGCATAAAAGTTCTTGATTTGCAAGGTCGCCCCAAACATCTCTACGGCATCTATCATAAAATGCACAATCAAGGCAAAGAATTCGAGCAGATTTATGATATAGCCGCCGTCCGCATTATCGTCGAAACCAAAGAGGAATGTTATCGTTGTTTAGCCATAGTTCACGACCAATTTACCCCGATTCCTAACCGTTTTAAAGACTATATCGGTTTACCAAAAGCTAACCGTTATCAATCCCTCCATACTACCGTTGTTGGTTTAAATGCCCGCCCCCTAGAAGTGCAGATTCGCACCCTAGAAATGCACCATGTTGCTGAATACGGGATTGCAGCCCATTGGAAGTATAAAGAAACCGGTTCTAGTCAAACAACTTTAACCGCTGCGGATGAAAAATTCGCTTGGCTGCGTAATCTGCTCGACTGGCAAAAAGACCTTAAAGATGGTCAAGAATACATGGATGGCCTGAAAAATAATTTCTTTGAAGAAGATATCTATGTTTTCACCCCCAAAGGTGATGTGGTGGCCCTTGCCCAAGGTGCGACACCGGTAGATTTTGCCTATCATATTCATAGCGAAGTAGGTAATCAGATGAAAGGGGCAAGAATTAATGGTAAATGGTCAGTTCTTGATGCTCCCTTGCAAAATGGTGATCTGGTGGAAATTCTCACCAGCAAGCATAGTCACCCTAGTTTAGATTGGTTAAATTTTGTCGTTACTCCTAGCGCCAGAAATCGCATCCGGCAATGGTACAAAAAATCGCGACGAGAAGAAAATATTAGCCGTGGTCGTGATTTATTAGAGAAAGAATTGGGTAAAACTGGCTTCGATGCCCTGCTGAAATCGGAACGAATGCAATCCGTGGCTAAACAGTGCAATTATGTGGCAGTAGATGATTTATTGGCGGCCTTAGGTTACGGCGAAGTTACCCTAAAAAATGTGGTTAATCGTCTGCAAGAAGCGGTTAAAAATCAACAGGAAATTTTAACGGTCAAAAATCCGCCCGATGTCTTGACTGATTCCCAATTGATTCTACCACCTTCTCCCGTTCAAAGGGCTTTACCCGTTAGTAAATCACCGATCGCCGGTGTGGAGGGATTAGTCTATCGTTTAGCCGGTTGTTGTTGTCCTTTACCCGGGGAAAATATTACCGGTATAGTTGCCCATGCGGGGGAAGGTATTGTTATTCACCGTCAGGGCTGCTCGAATGTGGAAAAAGCCGAAGCTGAACGCTTAATTCCTGTTAGTTGGAACCCCGTAGATGACCAGGGACGTTATCCAACTTATCCGGTAAATATTCAGATTGAAGTGATCGATCGCGTCGGGGTTTTAAAAGATATTCTCTCTCGTTTAAGTGACCAAAATATTAATGTTCGCAATGCTGGAGTTAAGACTAATTTCGGCAAACCCGCTTTAATTTCCCTGAAAATTGAAGTAAAAGACCTGCAACAATTTGAACGCTGTGTTAGTCAAATTAAGCTGATGAGCGATGTTTTAAACGTTCGTCGCACCAGTCAGGTAAAAAGCGATCGAGAGTAGGTTAAACCTAAAATTGCTGATCATATTCCCCAAAACCCGAAGCGCCTTAGCTTTGGAAGTGGGATGCTGACACTGACTAAAACCACGATGGCAATATCGGCACTTTTTGTCACCGAACAGCGTAGGATCGATAATTAATCTGAGTGCGAAAATCCCTATGTTATTATCCCTACTCTCAGTCATCAGTTTTCTGATTAGTTTTCTGGTGGTTGCCCTGATTAAACAACGTTTTAGTCAACAATTGTTAGATATTCCCAATGAGCGTAGCAGCCATAGTCAACCCACACCTAGGGGGGGTGGACTCGGTTTTGTCGTCGCTTTTGCTCTGACCAGCGGCCTCAGTTATTTTCTCCTTCCTCCTTCCCTACCTCTTATTCCCCTGTGGTTGTCCCTGACTCCTTTAATTATTATCGGCCTTCTCGATGATCGTCGCGGTATTCCCTCTAGTATTCGCTATTTAGTGCAGTTATCCTCCGCTAGTGTTGCGGTCACTTTTTTCGGCGCTTTTCCCCAATCGTGGCTATTAGATTTGGGTTTTGGCGGCAAAATTTTGGCTTTTATTCTCACAATTATCGGCCTGACCGCGATCATTAACTTTTATAATTTTATGGATGGTCTCGATGGCTTGGTGGCTGGCTGTACGGCGGTACAATTAGGATTTCTCGCTCTCTATTTTCAGCAACCAATTTTATGGCTTTTAGTGGCAGCTTTAGGCGGTTTTCTCCTCTGGAATTGGTCGCCAGCGAAAATTTTTATGGGTGATGTGGGTAGCACCAGTCTAGGGGCAATTGTCGCTATGGTTTTACTTAATAACCAGGGGAATCAAAGTCAAGCTTGGTCAGCTTTAACTATCACTTTACCTCTGATTGGTGATGCTATTTATACCCTGATTTGTCGATTATTAAGAAAGGAAAATATCTTCCAAGCTCACCGCAGTCACCTTTATCAAAGATTACAAAAATCTGGCTTGTCTCATCCACAAGTAGCAATTATTTATATGGGGGTAACTCTCCTGATTGCTATTAGTGTTAACTACTTAGGAATCCTAGTATCATGGCTGAGTTTACCTCTGATTCTAGGATTAATTGTTCTCGGAGAAATTTATCTGAACAGGAGAGTTAGCGAGCATAATTTATCAGTGACAAGAAAAGAATAAATTTTTTATGGCTATAGACCTAGGGGTTATTCAAACCTAGAAAATGTTATAAGTAGGTAGGTGTTAAAAATTGTCAGTTCCCCCCTTATCAATGGGAATTAAGGGCGGATCGGCACCCCCCTTATCAAGGGGGGATTAAGGGGGGATCTATCTTCAATTTAATTATAACCAGCTACTTACTGAATCCTGTTTCAAAATTATATGTATCGAGGGTAAGGATCAGAAGTAATCACTCAAATAGTTATTAGCGAAAGTCTTTTATTTCACTCAAAAACTTATGGTTTTAAGCGGGCAAAAACAGAGCTATTTACCTATTATCCCTCCTAACCAAGAGAAAAGAAAAAATTAATATTTATCGGCTGGGGTTAGCTGATATGATTAGGGAGATGACTATCATTCCAAGGTCAATGAGCGCAAGAACGTTATTCGATAAAGTCTGGGACGCACACACGGTTAAGATTCTTCCCAGTGGACAGACACAATTATTTATCGGACTGCATCTAGTCCATGAAGTCACCAGTCCGCAAGCTTTTTCGATGCTGAGAGAAAGGGGTTTAAAAGTATTATTTCCTAGACGGACTATTGCTACCGTCGATCACATCGTCCCCACCGAAAATCAGGCGCGTCCTTTCCTTGACGATTTGGCCGAGGAAATGATCCGGGCGATCGAAACTAATGTTCAAAGCAATAATATTCCTTTCTACGGCATCGGTTCTGGCAATCAGGGCATAGTTCATGTGATCGCTCCCGAACAGGGCCTAACCCAACCGGGGATGACGATCGCCTGCGGTGACTCCCACACCTCCACCCACGGCGCTTTTGGGGCGATCGCTTTTGGCATCGGCACTTCCCAAGTACGCGATGTTCTTGCTACCCAAACCCTATCCCTATCGAAATTAAAAGTGCGTCGAGTGGAGGTAAACGGCGATTTAAACCCCGGGGTCTATGCTAAAGATGTAATTCTCCATATTATCCGTCAATTGGGCGTTAAAGGCGGTGTTGGTTACGCCTACGAGTATGCTGGTAGTACAATCGAACGGATGTCCATGGAAGAAAGGATGACGATTTGTAACATGGCGATCGAAGGTGGGGCCCGATGTGGTTATATCAACCCCGATCAGATCACCTACGATTACCTCAAAGGTCGTGATTTTGCGCCTAAAGACTGGGAAAGTGCGGTTAATTGGTGGGAAAGCATTAAAAGCGATGCCGATGCGGTTTATGACGATGTGGTGGTCTTTGATGCCGGCGAAATCGAACCCACCGTTACTTGGGGTATCACCCCGGGCCAAGGAATCGGGGTTAACGAAGTCATTCCCACTCCCGAAAGTTTACCGGCCAGTGAAAGAGCGATCGCAGAGGAAGCCTATCAATACATGAAACTCACCCCCGGCGCCCCGATTAAAGGCACAAAAATCGATGTCTGCTTCGTCGGTAGCTGTACTAACGGCCGGATCAGTGATCTGCGCGAAGCGGCCAAATTTGCCCAAGGTCATCGTGTGGCCCCCCATGTGAAAGCTTTTATCGTCCCCGGTTCCGAAAGAGTCAAAAAACAAGCGGAAGCAGAAGGATTAGACCAAATTTTCCTAGCATCGGGCTTTGAATGGCGCGAGGCTGGCTGTTCCATGTGTTTAGCCATGAATCCCGATAAATTGCAGGGAGATCAGATCAGCGCTTCCTCCTCCAATCGTAACTTTAAAGGTCGTCAAGGTTCCGCTTCTGGGCGTACTTTGTTGATGAGTCCGGCGATGGTGGTAGCGGCAGCAATTAAAGGGGAAGTCACCGATCCCAGGGAGTTGTTACAGTAGTTGTCTCAATGGTGAGATAGGAGGCAGGAGTCAGGAGATAGAGTGATAGGGTTTTGGGGTGATAGGGTTTTGGGGTGATAGGGTGATGAGACAGCTTCCCCCCTCCCATCTCCCTTCTCTACAATAATTACTCGCAACCAGAAATACCTTGGGTTCCTATCATACTTTGTGCTTTTTGTCAAAAAAACTTTTTTTTTGCAATAAAACTACATAAAAAAAAGATCATCGTTGCGGGTGAAATTGACTAATTTACCCGTCTTAATTAGGATCACCTTCTAGGTGTGGCAAGGGTTTCAACCATTGCTGCCCAAAAAAGCATAGAATATCCCATTATGAAATTCTATCAAATCGCTGTAACTAGCATAACGTCGTTGTTAAATAAAAATCTTTCTCAATTAATTCTTAAGAATTTATAAATATTGCGGAATGTTAATTTAAATATTCTCAAGTTTTTGCATTCAATAAATAACTTTTGCTTATCTTTGTCCAACATTGGGTTAGAAGTCAGGAGTCAGTTATCAGTTATCAGTTATCAGTTATCAGTTCACTGAGAAAACTCCCCACACCCTACACCCCACACCCTACACCCTACACCCTACACCCTACACCCTACACCCCACTCTATTTTAATTTGACTGCCATAATTGCCAAGCTTTAACGAGATTTCCTCCCATCAAGGCAGCCACTGCATTTAAAGTCTTAATTTCCTCACTATCCGGATTTAATTTTCTGGCCTGATCTAAGACTTTTTGGGCTGCTTGCGGTTGCCAATCGTAGAGATAAATAAAACCTTGATAAGCATAATGATAGGGATTATGGGGGTCAATTTTAATCATTTCCTCCGTGGCTTTTATTGCCCCTGCTACATCCTGTTGTAGTACCTTAGAAATTGCTAATCCGTAGGCTAAAGATAATTTATCGGGGGGGTTTTGTTGCTGTAAACGATAGGAAAAAGCCTTGTCTGCTTGCAGCACATAATCCTGAATCGAATCGTATTGATTGATACGATTAGTTAACTGAAAAATTGGCTCAATACCCGTTAATCCTTGACCAATATTAGCAGACTTTAAGCGCAATTGGGTCACTAAATCTAATTGGGGCGTTGCTAACTTGGAGACTTGAGGATCGATAGTAATTTGAGCATTAGTTTTAATCGGATAGGTTTCGCCAGTTTCCCGATTGAGATAGACAGCAGATAAGCGATAAACTCCAGGGGTTGCTGCCGACTGCATGGCGGTTTTTTCAGTGACTTCAAAACCCTTTTGTTGCTCTTCTGGAGTTAATTTTTCTGCCATTAATCCCCCCATAGCTATACCGTGATCGTGCATCCAATAATCCTTACCGTCCACTTCTTGCCAAGTTAAAATTACTATTCCTGACTTTAATTGTTGCCAGTCTCCGGCCCATTTATAAACCACGGGAATGGGTTGATTAGGAGAAGCTTTTTCGGCAATAGCAATCTCTCTTAATTCCACCCGTTTTGGCGCATTTTCAAGGGGGTTAACCGTGACGGAAGGATATATTTTTCGGTGTAGGGACAGGGTGCTATCATCCGGTAGCTGCCAAGTTTTTTCCACTTGGAAATCTGGACTATTGGCGACTCGATTAACAATTTTTTTCTGGACATCGGGGACGGAACCCTGTTCACCAGTTTTAGTTAAAAACCAATCTAAAGAATTGACATCCTTTTCTATATCTTCTTCCCGAACTCCCACCTGTCTGCCGGCAACCTGTGAATTATGTTTACCACCGTAGAAAGAGAAAGTATGTTGATTTAATTCCGGGGTGGAAGGTAAAACCCCTAGGGTGCTGCGAAGATAGGGAGAATCGCCTAGAATCTCTTTAACTACTTCTTCCTGCTGCCAACCGGTTTTTAAATAGGGATGGTGTTGTAATTGGGGACTGAAAACGTTAGTAATTATATCTCCCCCCAAGGGGAATAAATTTAAGCTGGTGAGGATAGCGGCAATAGTTAATGTTCCCCAACGGATACTGGGGGCAAAACGACCGCGCCAAGATAATAAACCGACGGATAAAATTAAGGATAAAGTCGGTAAAAGCGGCAAAATATAACGAGCATCTTTATTGATATTTAGGGATGATAATAGGTATCCCCCCAGCAGAAAAACTCCTAACCAAATCCACACAGGACGATTAACCTTATCTTCGGTTTTTCTATGACGTAAGGAGATTAATAATCCCACCACGGGAACTAATAACAATACCCAAGAAAGAAAATAGGGTAAAACTTGGGCGTAAAATGTCCAGGCATCTGGACTGGTAAGAGGGGGATCTCCCTCCAAAATCGCCGAATCTACCGTGGCACGTTTGCCTGCGGTTAACATTAATAACCAATTCGTCCGATACCAGGGAAACATTAACCATGCTGCCGTCAAAAAACTCAGCATTAATTGCGCTAGATTGCCCCAACGTCTCCGCCGGAGATTTTCGCCCAATACCCACAAAATCGGTAAAAAGAGGAAAAATAGGGCGGTTTGTTTGACTAACATCCCTAAACCGAAAGAAATCCCGAAAGCGATCGCTTTTAGCCAGCCTTGACCACTAAATCGCCACCATGTCAAGCAAAAGTAAGAAAACGTTACAATTGCCGCTAAGGGAAAATCTAAGAGATATTCGAGGCGATAATAGTATAAACCGGGTAGAAATTGACAGATTAAGACCGCCCATAAAGCCACAGTCCCATTAAAGAGGATAATTCCCAATCCGTACACAGAAAAGAGCAGTAGGGCGCTATAGATAGCCATTACCCACATACCCGCGTCAAGACTAATACCAAAGAGATTAAAGAAGGGAATCGTTAAAAGATAGGTTAAAGGGGGAATTTTCGGGGACATTAGCCATAAACTGCGCCACCAATCCCCATCAAACCAGCGCGGATTTTGGAAAGCTTGGGTATAGATAATGCCACCGTTGAGATAATCGGCCTGATCCCAAGCGGGAACGGTATGATCGAGACTAAACCAGAATCTATCGACTAATATCCCCAATATCCAAATAATACTGACAATAATTAATCCCTGTCTCCCATCTAGCGATCGCTTCAAAATGACTTCTCCCTAGTGCAACTCTCAATTATTCTGCCACGCCCTCAAGCGACCCTGAAAAAATCGCCAGCGAGAAACACCAGACGGATCGGGGTAAAATAAAGATTTAGTGAAAAATTGTAACAGGAACTTGACAAATGCGAGTGGTGATCGTTGGTGCAGGATTAGCGGGAATGGCAACAGCTATCGATCTGGTCGATGCGGGCTGTACAGTAGAAATATTAGAATCTCGTCCCTTTGTCGGGGGAAAAGTCGGTAGTTGGGTAGATGCGGACGGTAATCACATCGAGATGGGCCTGCACGTCTTTTTTGGCTGTTACTATAATCTTTTTGAGTTAATGAAAAAAGTGGGCGCTTTTCAATCCCTACTACTCAAAGAACACACCCACACTTTTATCAACGAAGGGGGAAAAATCGGCGAATTAGACTTCCGTTTCGTCGCAGGTGCGCCTTTTAACGGTTTAAAAGCCTTTTTTACCTCCTCCCAACTCTCGGCAGCCGATAAAATCTTTAATTCTCTGGCCCTAGGTACCAGTCCCATCGTCCGTGGTCTGATAGACTTTCAAGGAGCGATGAAAACGATTCGGGATCTAGACTCGATTAGCTTTGCCGATTGGTTTCGTAGCCATGGCGGTAATGACGGCAGTTTAAAAAAAATGTGGAATCCGATCGCCTATGCCCTAGGATTTATCGATACGGAAAATATCTCGGCCCGTTGTATGCTGACGATTTTCCAATTTTTTGCCGCTAAAACCGAAGCTTCCGTCCTGCGGATGTTGGAAGGTTCCCCCCACGAATACCTACATAAACCGATTATTAACTATCTGGAAGCTCGGGGTGCCAAAATCTCTACCCGTCGTCAGGTGCGGGAAATTCTCTATTCTGGAGAGGGCGAAAATCTGCAAGTTAATGGCATGATCGTCGCTAACGGAGAAACCACAGAAACTATCACCGCAGATGCCTATGTTTGCGCTGGTGATGTCCCCGGTATTCAGCGTCTTATTCCCCAAGATTGGCGGAAAATGCCGATTTTTGACAATATTTTCCGACTAGAAGCCGTCCCCGTCGCCACGGTACAATTGCGTTTTGACGGTTGGGTGACGGAGTTAAATGATGCCGAAAAACGCCGACAACTGCAAAAAGCGGTGGGAATTGACAATCTTTTGTACACCCACCAAGCGGATTTCTCCTGTTTTGCAGATCTTGCCCTCACCAGTCCTAGGGATTATTATCGCCCCGGAGAAGGTTCTTTATTACAGTTGGTTTTAACCCCTGGGGATCCTTTTATTAAAGCTAAAAATGAAGATATTGCCCAGCACGTTTTAGCGCAAGTCCATCAGTTATTTCCCTCCTCGCGGGAGTTAAAGATGACTTGGTTTAGTGTGGTGAAATTGGCCCAGAGTCTCTATCGGGAAGCACCGGGGATGGATGTCTATCGTCCCTCGCAAGCGACTCCTATTGCTAACTTTTTCCTTGCCGGTAGTTATACCCAACAGGATTACATTGATAGCATGGAAGGGGCCACTTTATCCGGTAAACAGGCAGCCAGGGCCATCTTACAACAGGCCGAGCGCTGGAAATCTTTAGCCACGGTTTGAGCAAACAGCCGGCAATCTCCTCTCTTGAGAAGGGATTGCCTTTTACCTCATCTCAACCAGTAATTTAAATACGCAGGCAGCTGATTCTCTCTTGGGTTTGGTGGGTAAAATGTATTTTAAGATACAGTCCTGCTGGCGAGGGAGTGGAAGGAACCACAAAGACACAAAGAACACAAAGATCGATCGCTCCTATATAAGTTAAACTGATCACGCAAAGAAGAAGAGAGCCGATTTTACCTATCCACAACTAGAATACTAGAACTACTGAATAGAACGCCATATCTTTAATTGTCAAGGCTGCTCCAATATGAAAGATCGAGCGAATTCCCTGTATGAATCCGACTTCTACGGGTGGACAGAGCTACAAGCGAAAGTTCTAGCCAACCGACAGGTAGAAGCTCTGGACTGGCAAAACTTACGGGAGGAAATCATTTCCTTGGGTAAACAAGAATATCGAGAACTGGTGAGCCGTCTAACCGTTTTGGTAGGACATCTTCTCAAATGGGAATATCAGCCGGATAAACGTTCTCGCAGCTGGTTTTTGACGATTAGAGAACAGAGACGAGGGATCAGACGGCATCTAGAGGGTAATCCTAGTTTAAAATCCCGGATACCGACGGCTTTATCCGATGCTTTCGAGGCCGGGGTCGATTTGGCTTTGCGGGAGACGGATTTACCGATACGGACTTTTCCCTCTCACTGTCCCTTCACCTTCGAGGACATCATGGCCGACCATTTCCTCTGCGATACCAGTCAGGATTGGCCGTAAATTTAACGGTTATACCACCTCGACGGGTATCTGTATCTCAACAAGTAATTTAAATACGCAGGCAGCTGATTCTTTTTTTTTACTCTCTCCCCTCAATAATTTTAATTTCTTCCTCGCTTAATCCATAGAGTTTATAAACAATTAGATCGATTAATTCATCGGTGGCGCTTAATTGTTGTTTTAGGGGTAAAAGTTTATCTAGACTGGTTTGATATTCTTTTTCTAGGGTTTCCTGTATTTGACGATCGAGTAAGTTAACGGTAATTTTCTTTTTGTTCTTTTTCAGTATCTCCCACAGTTGATCCAAGCTAAGATGAGGTTCGCTTTTTTGGTAGTCACCGAGATAGTTTTGGATTTTTGATTTGTTGGTTAAATTATCGATCGCACTGCCGATTATTCTCTCTAAATATCTTAAAAAGCTTTTGATTTCTTTTTGTTTTTCCCGATTTATCTCGATCATTTGTTCTGCTAAGTAGGCCAAAATATCATGGACTATATCGGTTTCTTCTCTCCTAATATGCTCCTCGATTTCTTTTAATATTTCTTGCTTTTCTTGATAACTTTTGATAAGTTTCTCTAAACTCTGTTGACGGCGATCGCTATTAGTGTTAAAAGATATTTTTCGGATGGGGATATTCTCCATGTATTGACCAAAAAATCTTAATCTACCTTGCTTCTCTGTATCCCCCAATACAGCACTGTTTTGAGACATATAAAAGAAAATTAAGCTGGAATTTAAAAGAGCTAGTAAATAATAACTTTGGCTAGGAATTAAATAGGTAGTATTGATTGAGTAAAAGCCATTATTATCTAAAGTAAAGCGCGATTCTTTAGCAATATCTGGATAAATAATTTTAGGCTAAGTACAGGACAAAAATTGTAGGGAATGAAGAAAATCCCGATGATTAGGCAAAGAAGGGTTAAGAATCAGATGACGAAGATGGTCAAAACCTAAGCGAAAAAGACTCTTAGCACGACGACCGTGTTTCTTGAGGGG
>NZ_JAPZSO010000137.1:0-1034 GCF_027531715.1 Microcystis sp. LE19-8.1F
GTTGGGTTCGGGATTGGGGGAAAAAAATAAATCTATCTGTCGGGTTTCGTCGCTGACTTCTTTGCTGATTTCGACGATTCCCAGGGGAGAAAGTAATTGTTCAAGGTAGTTTTTGGCAAATTGGTCATGGGGTTTCATGGAGTTTCTTGAATAGCTTGTCGGACTTGTTCTAAGTCTAAATCCAAAGCTTGAGCGATTTGTTCCACACTTAAACCCAAAGCAAGCAAACGGGGAATAGATTCCAGTTTAGCCTCTAGTTTACCTCGCTCTAGTCCTCGCTCTAGTCCTCGCTCTAGTCCCTGTTCGAGTCCTTGTTCTAGTCCTTGTTCGATTCCTTCCTGTTTAGTTGCTTCCTTCCATTCCTGATAGGTTTGAGATAAGGTCATAAACACCTCTCTATCTTCAGTTTCTAGGATGTTATTTATTTCCATACTAACCCGCCAACTAATTAATAATTCCAGGACATTTTCCCGGAAAGCATTACCTTGAGGTAATTCTAACAATTCTCGCACCGCTTGGTCTTGAGTTTTTCCCCGTCCTAATAATCTTAACCAAAGAGTCTCAGCCGTCACAGGCAATTGATTAATAGCGATAATTGCCGTGCGATAAAGCGAGGGAAGAAAATAGACTCCTTCTGGCCAATCTGGGTCTAATTTTGCCCCAATACTCTCTAAAAGAGTCAGACTAGCGGAAGGGGATAAAATCCACAAACGAGGGGCATTGTCTTCATTGTAACTCTGATTTTCCCGTTTAGCTTGTCTTTGCAGTTCAGCTAAAATCGTCAAAAGTTTTGCTAAACAATTACGAATCTCGCTACGGTTGGGAGGATTGCGATAGGGTTCAATCAGGACAGTATTAAGGACAATTCTGCCTAATAATCCCAGATAATCGGGGTTGGGTTCGGGATTGGGGGAAAAAAATAAATCTATCTGTCGGGTTTCGTCGCTGACTTCTTTGCTGATTTCGACGATTCCCAGGGGAGAAAGTAATTGTTCAAGGTAGTTTTTGGCAAATTGGTCATGGGGTTTCATGGA